>JAAYWU010000015.1 GCA_012516295.1 Clostridiales bacterium
GTCAAAATCCCCCATTTCGGTACAAACCCGCAATAATCGGTAAGCAGCCGGAAAAGCAAAACAGCCATATGCCGCTCCCGGTCATTTTCCGATTCACAATCGGGAAAGCCGAGCCGCTCTGTTTTGCCCCGGCAATAATCACCGAATTGGATGCGAGCCGATATCACGATCCCGTCTGTTTCCTTGTTTATACCCGTATAGACGAGCATTTGCTCTTCGCTGTTTTCCGGAAGTTTTGTCAAAACCTTTATTTTTTGATATGGAAAGAATAACCGGCATAAATTTTCCATTTCATAATGGAAGGTATGGCCGTCAATGATAAGGGTCATAAGCGCTGTTCCCCATAAACGGATTGTTTTTTCTTTCAAAGTCGAGCGTGGTTTTCCCTTCATGCCCCGGATAGATGTGGTAATCCCCTTCAAGGTTTTCCAGCCGTTTCAGGGATTGAAGTATCTGGGAATAGCTGCCGGTGGGAAAATCCGTTCTTCCGCAGCTCATCTGCATCAATGTGTCCCCCGTGAAAATCGCATCCTCCACAAGGAAACAGCAGCTTCCAATTGTATGCCCCGGAGTGTGCAGAACACGGATTTTCAGGTTTCCGAGCGGGATAATATCGCCGTCGTTTAGTGCGACATCCGCTTTGAATGTCTTCAGCGGACGCGAAGCGACCACGGTCGATAAGTTTAAGGAATTGTCTGTTGTAAAGGGCATATCGTCGCTGTAAATATAGACCTTGGCATTGGTCAGCTTTTTAATTTCATTTACACCCAGTATATGGTCGAAGTGACCATGCGTTAACAAAATCGCTTTCACCTTATCCGCACCGGCTTTCAGAACAGCCTTCGTCAGTTCCGGACTTTCAAAGCCCGGATCAATGACCGCCGCATGGCCCGTAGCGTCATCGGTTACTATATAGCAGTTTGTGGGAACCATACCCCCGGTAATTTCTGTAATCTTCATAGAAGACACCTCTATTCCAACTTGTTTTAGGAACGTTTGATCGAAATAATGCCCTGAATATTGGAAAGGCGGGAAATAATACTGTTCAGATGCTCCAACCCGTTAATCGTAATCGTGGCAGAAATGACAGCATTGCCGTCCTTCGTCTCCCTTGAATTCAAAGAATGAATAAAAATGCGCATATTGAAAAGCTGCTGCGTTACATCGGCAAGCAGGCCGGAACGATCCAAAGCCACGATTTCCAGCGTGGACTTGAATTCTTCCTTCACTTTGCCCGCCCAATGCGCCTTAATCCAACGCTCCGGCTCCGCGGCTTCGCTTAAATTCTGCGGCACATTGGAGCAGGTTCGCTTGTGGATGGAAACGCCGAAGCCACGCGTGATAAAACCAATAATTTCGTCGCCCGGGAGCGGGTTGCAGCAACGCGAGAATTTAATCAGGCAGTTGTCCATTCCGTCAACGATAACACCGCTGGATGGCTTTTTCGGGGGCTGCTTCGCGGGAGCCGGGGCCGGCGCGCTCGGTGCGGGGCGCTTCACCTTCATATAATCTTCTTTGATTTTCGGCATGATTTTCCACAGCTGGATACCGCCGTATCCAATTGCGGAATAAACGTCGTCCGCACTAGTGCAATTCCTCTTGGCGCCGATTTTTTCAAGAAGAGCAGTAAGCTCTGTTTCGTTTAATTCAATGCCGTTGCGCCGTAATTCGCGCTCGAGTTCCGCCTTGCCCTCTATAATATTCTCTTCGCGCTTTTCACGCTTGAACCAAGCGCGGATTTTGTTGCGCGCTTCACTTGTTTTAACGATTTTCAGCCAGTCGCGGCTTGGCCCATGTGTTTCTTTCGAAGTCAAAATCTCGATAATCTGCCCCGTTTTGACTTTATAATCGATGGGAACAATACGCTTGTCCACTTTCGCCCCGACCATACGGTTCCCCACAGCGCTATGAATGGCATAGGAAAAATCAATCACCGTCGAGCCGGAAGGAAGGCTGATCACATCGCCCCGCGGGGTAAAAACAAAGACTTCCTCCGGAACCAAATCCGATTTAATCGTGCGGACAAGATCGGTCGCGTCCTCGTTGTCCTTTTGATTCTCCAGCATCTGGCGGATCCAGGCAAGACGCTGCTCCATCGAATCATCGCTTTTCGAGCCGATTCCCAGTTTATACTTCCAATGCGCGGCAATGCCGTATTCCGCGGTGTGGTGCATTTCCCATGTGCGAATCTGAACCTCGAACGGAATGCCATCCTTTCCGATGACTGTAGTATGGAGGGACTGGTACAGGTTCGGCTTCGGCGTGGAAATATAATCCTTAAACCGGTTCGGAATCGGGCGGTACATATCATGGATTATGCCAAGAACGTTATAACAGTCGTTTACCGTATCGACAATCACACGTACAGCGTAAATATCGTAAATTTCTTCCATGGAGCGGCCTTGGATAAAAGTTTTGCGGAAAATGCCGTTAATGCTCTTGACGCGCCCCTCTAAATAAACATTCGGAATGAGCGGCGACACCCGTTCGTAAATATTTTTCTTTGTCTGTTCAATAAACTCTTTGCGCTCATTCTGCCTAAGAGCCAGCCCGCTTTCGATTTCCTCATAGGCAATCGGGTCCAGACACCGAAGGGATAAATCCTCCAGTTCTTCCTTAACGGCCCGGATACCAAGGCGGTGTGCAATCGGCGCGTAAACCTCCATATTTTCCAGCGCTTTATCGCGCTGTTTCTGCGGGGACATGAATTCAATTGTGCGCATATTGTGCAGGCGGTCGGCCAGCTTAATAATGATTACGCGGATATCATCCGCCATTGCAATCAGCATTTTCCGAAGGTTTTCCGCCTGCTGTTCCTCGCGGGAAGAATACGGGATACGGCCTAATTTGGTCACACCGTCAATCAGATTCGCAATTTCCGACCCGAAGCTTTTCCGAATCTGCTCCAAATTAACCGGCGTATCCTCAACAACGTCATGCAGAAGGCCGGCCGCAAGGGACTCGGTATCCATGCCGAGCTCAACAAGGATACAGGCTACCGCCACGGGATGGGAAATTTATGGCGCTCCGGAAAGGCGTTTTTGATCCTGATGGGAGGTAAGGGCGAGCTGATAGGCACGGTCGATTACTGACATATCATAATCATGTTCGCTTTCGTTAATTAAAGCGATCAGGTCGTCATACGTTTTCAGCGGCCATGCCATATCCTTCACCCACCTTTTCCAGTAATTTCAGTTTTTTTAATATTTTGGAGCCGAATAAATCGACTTTATGCGTTGTATGTACAATTTCTGCCTTTAGCCAATCGCCGAACTTTTCCAAAGTAATGAGCCGATATTCCGCCAAAACATCAAGTGCGGTTAAAAGCTTAGCCATGTTGCCCACGTCCTTGGTTCGGCTTAAAAGGATTTCCGGGGACCCGGAAAAACCGTTTAGATTCCGGATAACCCGATAAACATCCGCAAATGCGCCGCGGTTCGGGAACAGCCTTTCCAATTCCTTTTGGGAGAGCGTTTCCCCTCTTTTCGATTTTTCGTAAAGGGCTATATCCGACAGGACGGCGTCCACATCGATACTCGATAATTTTATATCTCTAATATATATTGAAAGCGTGTTTCTTCCGTTATATTCCCTTGCGTCAAGCGTTACGGCAAGGTCAAGAACATCCCCCACATGATAACGAAATTCTTCAAGCGTTGTGCTGAATTTCATACAGCGAATCGTACATCCGTCCTGCATAACGCTGATACGGAGATGTTTTCCCCCGCCAACCGGCGTAATGTCCGCCAAAGTCACATGGTACAGGCCGAACAGCGGGGACGCGTTGCCCATCCCGAAAGGTTCCAGGGCATGAATTTGATTCGGGATATCCACGGAAAGGTCGCGTGGATTGAGAAGGCAATCGATTTTCAGCACCGGTACGGGCATAGGGCCGCCTAAGGAAGCGGCGTAATCGTTGATTGCCTTTCGAAACGCAGGGATATTCGCGGTTAATAAAGATAAACCGGCGGCCATGGGATGCCCGCCATACCGCAGCAGCAAATGATTACAGGCGTTGACCGCCTGAAAAAGAGAAAATCCTTCGACACTTCTGCCGGAGCCTTTTGCCTCCTCACCGGAATAGGAAATAATAATGCTCGGTTTCCCAAACTGTTCGGTAATACGGGAGGAAATAATGCCAATGACCCCATGATGCCATCCTTCGCCTTCAATCACCAAAACACGGTCGTAGAGGCGCTCCGGTTCATCATGAAGCTTTTGCATTACTTTTTCATATATTTCTTTCTCAATCTGACGCCTGTATTCGTTGTCATCATTAATTTCTGTGGACAATGCACATGCTTCATCCTGATACTCGGAAACCAAAAGGCGAACCGCGCGGTCCGGGGAGCCAATCCGCCCTGTCGCGTTGATACGCGGAACCAGCGGAAAAGCGACATTCCCGGCGGTAAGCCGCCTTCCTTCCACCCCGGCCAGCTCCATCAGCGCCTTCAGGCCGAGCCGGTCCGTCCGGGGAAGCATTTTCAGCCCGGCTTTCACGAAGCATCGGTTTTCCCCGGTGAGCGGCACAACATCCCCGATGGTGCCGATTGCAACGAGGTCGGCGTAATTGTCAAGCAATGCATCGGGACTGCAGTCCTCGCCTTCCAATGCCATAATCAGTTTAAATGCAACGCCAACACCGGAATAGTCCTTAAACGGGCAATCGCAGTCTTCGCGGTAAGGATCAACTACAGCATATGCATCGGGCAATTCCGCCCTTGGGCGGTGATGGTCTGTCACCACCACATCCATTCCCAATTCACTCGCATGGGCTACTTCCGCAATAGAGGAAATCCCGTTATCCACGGTAACAATCAGATTGACATCCTGCGCATGCAGGGTATCAATCGCATTGCAGTTCAGGCCATAGCCCTCGCCTTCCCGTTCGGGAATATAATAGATTACATTCGCGCCGCAGGATTCCAAATAGGAATACAGCATGGCGGTCGCAGTCACTCCGTCGGCATCGTAATCCCCGTAAACAGCAATTTTTTCGAATTCTTCAATCGCACGTATAATACGGTCAGCCGCTTTTCTCATATCTGTTAAAAGAAAAGGATCTGATAAATTTTCATCAGAATGAAAGAATTTTTCAATTTGTTCTATGTCAACAATGCCCCGTTCTTGAAGCAATACTGCAAGAATCGTTGGCAGATTCATTTCTTGTGTCATCCGCCTTGTCACAGCCGGATCACTCTGAAATACTTCCCATTTCTTTAAGCTCACGAACCCCACCTACCCCATAATTACTCATTGTATCATTTTGGCAAATAATATTCAACATTTATTCTTCCCCGATACAAAAAACGGAAGAAAAACAGCGGATAACCCATTGATATTATCCGCTGTTTGCAATTTCAGATATTTATTATTCATTTTCGCAGGAACAACCGCCACACTCCGGTTCACCCCGACCGCATGGCACTTAAAAGCCGCCGATGTCTTACGCATCGGCGGCTTCCATAATATCGTGTTTTAATTTTAAGCTTTTGCTGTTTCTTTTTGTTTTGCTTTATGGTTCTGCCACATAACATAAAGGGGGCCTGCAATGCAGACGGAGGAATAACAACCGGTAACAACACCGATCATCATCGGCAGAGCAAAGGTCGTTACGCTCGTAATTCCATAAAGCTGCCCAACGACGAAGACGGTTGCAATTGAAGAAAATGTGCAACCCGCAGTAAAGAGAGAACGGGTAAATGTCTGGTTGATACTCGTGTTTACCAAAGAAGAATAAGGCGTTTTCGGCCCCATCAGTCTGCGGTTTTCTCTGATACGGTCATAAATAATAATCGTATCATTCAGTGAATAGCCCAGAATCGTCAATACAACTGCAATAAAGTTATCATTCAGCGGTATTCTGAAGATGATAAATGTAAAATAAACCATGATAACGTCATGCAATAGTGCGAGAACAGCCATTACGCCAGCGGACATACCGCCGATTTTTCTAAACCGGAATGCAATATACAGAACAAGCAGTACGCAGGTAATGAAAACAGCCGTCAGGCATTTTATAAAGAAGTTGCGGCCCATGGTCGGATTAACCGAGCTGGATGAAACAACCTCGAAATGCGCATTCGGATATTTTGCGGAAAGCGCTTTTTCAATTGCCTGCTGGGTATCAACGGAAATAGATTCCGAGCCCGCAAAAGAAATGGAAACATTATTCTTTACACTATTTCCGTCAGCGGATTTTACATCCTCCAAGATGCGGACGGAAACATCCATTTTCGTTGTGTCCTGGACGATTTTTTCGACTTCTTCCTGAACAACCTTGCCGTCAAAAGAATATTTGATTTCGGCGCCGCCTTTAAACTGGATATCCAACTGTGTACCGAATAGAATATTGAAAATCAAGCCGATCAGCATGACTGCGATGGAAATTCCAAAGTATATCTTTCTGTTTTCAAAGAAATGAATGTTAAAGGTTTTCATTCTGCGGCACCTCCGTACAGCCATTTATTGCGCGCGAACTTAAACCCGGAAATCGATTTTGTCATCAAACGGGTAGCCGTTACGCCGAAGAGGAAGTTACCGACAATACCGATTAACAGCGTGTAGCCGAAGGAATAGATCGAGCCAGTAGTGGATGCTCCGAACAGCATCGAGAGAATATTGGTCGGCCCAAATA
>JAAYWU010000158.1 GCA_012516295.1 Clostridiales bacterium
GAAAAAAGCGGGTGTGGTGGACGCCGGCGGAAAAGGGCTGTGCTGTATCTTCGACGGTATGCTGAGTGTTTTCCGCGACGGCACAATCATTGAAAATGAAACCGGCTCGCAGGAGGAAACGTCTCCGGAAAGCGACTTTTTCCGTAACGCGGCGGCGGAATTCGATCAGGATATCCGCTTCACCTATTGCACCGAGTTTATCGTAGGCCGCGACGAGGACTGTAAAAAAGCCCCGCAGGAACTGCGTTCTTATTTAGAAACCATCGGCGACTGCGTTGTGGTCGTTGACGATGAGAAAATCATAAAGGTTCATGTTCACACCGAAGCGCCGGGCAACGCGCTGCAGGCTGCTTTGGAATTCGGCCAGCTTCTGACGGTAAAGGTTGAAAATATGAAGGAACAGCACCGTAAGGCCGCCGAGGCGAATGAGCAGGCCAAGGCAAAGGCGGCTTCCGCCCCTTTAACGCCCGCTGATCCTGTGGAGGAAATCGGGTTTGTCGCAGTCGCGGCCGGGGAAGGCTTAAAAACCCTCTTTACCGATCTGGGCTGCACACATGTCGTCAGCGGCGGGCAAACAATGAACCCCAGCACCAACGATATTCTTGCGGCGGTAAAAGCGACGCCCGCAAAAACGGTTCTGGTACTGCCGAATAATAAAAATATCATCATGGCTGCCGAGCAAACCGTTCCGCTGGTAAAGGACCGTAAGGTCATCATCCTGCCCACACGCACCATTCCGCAGGGCCTGTCCGCTATGCTGGCCTATGATCCCGACGCCTCAACCGAATCGAATACCATCAACATGATGGAAGCTGCCGGTAACGTAGAAACCGCTACCGTTACATTTGCTGCGCGCGATTCCGAGTTCGGCGGACATAAAATCAAAGCCGGGGATATTCTTGGGCTGAACAACGGAAAACTTGAGCTGATCGAAAAGGATATCGTACACACCTGCGTGAAGCTGACCCGCTCCATGGTAAACCGCAGCACCTCGTTTATCACGATCATTTACGGCGCGGATGTAACCGAAAAGCAGGCAAACGAAGCCTATAACCGGATTAAGAGCAAGGTTTCGAATGAAACCGAGGTCACGCTTGTCAACGGCGGACAGCCGATCTACTATTTCATTGTTTCAATAGAGTAATGCGTTCGTTATTTTCGATAAAAATAGAGGAATTAAAAGGCGTCGGCGAGAAGCGCGCCAAGCTGTTTGCAAAGCTTGGCGTGCCGACCGTCGGCGCTTTGCTGCGTTATTATCCGCGCGCTTACGAGGATTGGAGCAAGCCGCTGACGATCCGGCAGGCTCCCCTAGACGTCCCTTGCGCCATACGCGCCACCGTTTTGCAGCGCCCCTCGGAAACCCGTATACGCGGCGGCATGACCCTTTACAAGGTCAAAGTAAGCGACGGCGAAAGCGACATGGAGCTTACGTATTTTAACAATCGGTATATCCCCTTAATGTTAAAAGAGGGAAAGCAATATATTTTTTACGGGAAAGTGAAAGCAAATTTCTTAAAACGGGAAATGACTGCGCCCGAATTTGCCGACGCCGCGAAGGGAACCGGCGTCCATCCGATTTATCCGCTGACGCAGGGGCTGTCCAGCCGCATTATCGAATCCGCTGTGCGAAATGCGCTGGAATTGCTGCCCGACGCGATGCAGGATCCCATTCCGGAAGCCATTCGTATGAAATACGGGCTTTGCCATCTGCGCTACGCCCTGGAAAACATTCATTGCCCCCGTACAATGGAGGATATGGAAATCGCCCGGCGGCGTTTGGTCTTCGAAGAGCTGCTGATACTCCAGCTTGGACTTCTCCGGTTAAAAGGCCGCAGCCGCACCGAAAATCGCCTCAGGCTTCTTCGGGACGATTCGGAGGAATACTTTCACCTGCTTCCGTTTAAGCCCACAGAAGCCCAGCGGAGGGCCGTAAAAGAAGCGGTAGCCGATATGATGGGCAACCATCCGATGAACCGCCTGATTCAGGGGGACGTCGGTTCCGGTAAAACCGCGGTTGCGGCGGCGCTTTGCTACTGCGCAGCCCGCAGCGGCATGCAGGCGGCGCTCATGGCTCCCACGGAAATCCTCGCCCGGCAGCACTTTGACACCCTGTCTTCCCTTTTAAAAGGCGTGCATACCGAACTTTTAACCGGCTCGCTCACCGCAGCCAAAAAACGGGCGATCACAGAAGGGCTGCAATCCGGCGAAATCCAGCTCATCATCGGCACGCACGCACTTCTTTCCGAGGGCATTGCTTTTCAGCGGCTGGGCTTGGTCATTACCGACGAACAGCACCGCTTCGGTGTGGCACAGCGCGCCGCGCTTGCCTCAAAAGGCGACCATCCGCACACGCTGGTCATGAGCGCCACCCCCATTCCCCGCACGCTTGCCCTGATGATTTACGGGGATTTGGATATCTCGGTTCTGGACGAAATGCCGCCCGGCAGGCAGACAGTCGACACCTATGCCATTTCCGGGGACAAACGCCTGCGGGCTTTCCGCTTTATTAAGAAGCAGATCGACGCGGGCCGCCAATGCTACATCATCTGTCCGATGATCGAGGAAGGACAGAACGATATGGCCAGCGTCAACGAATACGCGCAGAAAGCGCGGGAAGAATGGCTTCCCGGCTGCAAAATCGGCGTACTGCACGGCAAGATGAAGGCAAAAGAAAAGGAAGCCGTGATGGCGGAATTTTCCAAAGGCAGGATTTCCGTACTGATTTCCACCACCGTTGTGGAAGTCGGCATGGATGTGCCGAACGCCACCGTTATGATGATTGAAAACGCCGAGCGCTACGGCTTGTCCCAGCTGCATCAGCTCCGGGGACGCGTTGGGCGCGGGACCCATAAATCCATCTGTATTCTGATTTCCGACGCGCAGAATGAAGATACTGTGGCGCGTTTAAAAACCATGTGCCTTACAAACGACGGATTCCGCATTGCCGAACAGGATTTGAAACTGCGCGGCCCCGGCGATTTCTTCGGCCACCGCCAGCACGGCCTTCCGGAATTAAAAATCGCCGATATTACGCAGGATATGAATGTTTTAAAGCAGGCACAGGCCGTTGCGCGGGAAATCCTTCGCGCGGACGCAGCGTTGAGCGCCCCCGCCCACCGCGGGCTCCGCGCCGAGGTACGCCAGCTTTTTGAAAACAAAACGGATTAAAATGGCTGTCCAAAACCTCTACACAATTTTATGCGTTTTTTTGCCATACAACAAACCCCGTCACGGACTCGCAGCGGATTCCGGGACGGGGTTAATTGCAAATTAACGGTATCTTTTCTTCTGAAACTCCTCCACAGGTAGGACTTCCTCAAAAACAGCATAATTCCGATATGTTATTTTCCGGTCAATATGCAGAGAGCCGAAAAACCATTTTTCAAATTTCACCTGTTTGGTAAGCTGCTCGAAATAGGCTTCGAGCTGATTGGTGTTTTCCGGCGGGTTCACCGTATTGGTCATGACGCGGGGCGCCGGTTCATGCGTAACAATAAAATCTACCGCCATGCCGACCGCTGAAAGATTTTTCACACCGACTGCCATTTCCTCCAGGCTTGGCATCTCGCGCTCCCACCATTTGCCGGCGGCAATGCGTATTTGCTTTTCCGTGCTTTCCCCGCCGCCGAATGTAAAAATCTTTTTCCCCTCAATCGTATACACCTGCCCGCGCATCAAATGGTACAAATTCCCGCTGATATTCTGTACAAGACCGCCGTTCCATTCGGTTACGGGATATTTGTCAAGGAGGTCAAAATTTTCATGCGTACCGTCTAAAAAAAGAAGGTTGTATTTTTTCTTTCCCAATTTCCGCAGGTTTTTCTGCTCCTTTGGGCCTCCGTCCCATAGAAAGCCGAAATCCCCGCAAACAATAAGTGTATCCCCTTTTTTTAATTTTTTTACGGCACGAGACTCAAAACGGCACATCTCCCCGTGAGTGTCCCCTGTTATGTAAATCACGTTCAAACCTCCAGTAAAATCTTACAATATTATTAACAATTCCAAACTGCCCTTTATCTTTTGCAGAATTGCTGTTATACTTATCATATTCACGTATTGAATTTTTTCTTGAACTTTAAACATATAATAGCACATCGGAGGAAAAAGTTCCATGAAAAAAAAGCTGCTTAAACTTTCCGCTTATTTACTGACTTTCTTGCTTTTTTTAACACCGGTTACGGCCCACGCCGCAACGTTTAATATTGGATTTAAAACAAATTGCGAGGCAATTGAACTGGTCAACTTGGACACGGAAACTGCCGTTTACGAAAAGAACCCGGATATGCGCCGGGAACCGGCTTCCCTCACCAAAATTATGACGTTCATTGTCGTCAGCGAACAAATTAAGGACCTTGACGGCACAAAAATAACGGTCAGCAAAGAGGTTGTCGATAAACTGCTGGGAACGGGAAGCTCGCTTTCCGGAATCAAGGAGGACGATCAGCTCACCGCGTTTCAGCTTCTGAACTGTATGCTGGTTCCCAGCGGAAACGACGCGGCGCTCGTACTGGCGGACTATGTAGGAAAGGGCGACGTTGACGCCTTTGTGGACCTGATGAATCAAAAAGCAAAAGCACTCGGGTGCACCGGACCGCATTTTGTAAACCCGCACGGACTTCATGACGAAAATCATTATACCACAGCGCGCGACATGTACAAGATCACAAAATATGCCATGAGCCTTCCGCATTTCACCGAGATCACTTCGCAAACGCGATACACTTATAAACCGGTTGGCGGCCCGAATGCGGACAAAAAGCGCACGCTTTCCACTACCAACTATTTAATCGACCGTAACGCACTGGGAGGGCAATATTACTACCGTTATGCCCGCGGAATTAAAACGGGGCACCACGACCAATCCGGTTACTGCCTTGTTTCGACCGCGACGGCGGACGGCTATACCTACCTCTGTGTGGCGTTAGGAGCCCCCGATGTGACCGCAAGCGGCAAAGAGATTAAAACACGCGGCGAAATGATTGATACGGCGGAGCTGTTTCGCTGGGCATTCCGGAATCTGGAACTGAACAGCATCCTGAGCACCGGCGATTCGGTTGGCGAAGTAAAGCTGAAAGACGCATGGAATAAAGACAAACTGCTGCTGGTCGCGGAAAAGAATTACTCCGCAATGCTTCCGAGCAATGTTTCGGCAAGTAGTGTCATTATCACGAAGAATATCCCCGATACGATCAGCGCTCCGGTTAAAAAAGGGCAGGTTATCGGTACGGCAACCCTCAGTTACGCCAACCAGCCCCTGACCACAATTAACCTTGTAGCTGCTGAAAGCGTGGAACGAAGCGAGCTCCTGCACTCCGCGAATACGGTAAAATCTATTCTAACATCGGTATGGTTCATTGTCGTTGCAAGCATCATTGTCCTGCTTGTTATCATTTATATTATTTTGGCCTTGATTTATAACCGCAAAAAGAAGAATCTCCGCCGGGTAAAAAAATACAGGAATATGTAAACACACCGTTTACGCCATCGAATAAATAAATAAACGTCCCCCCGGAACAGCCGGGGGGAATTCCATATACGCAGCAAAACCCTTCCTTTTCTGACTGCGTTTTATGGCGTTTTCCGCTTTTCTCAATCCTGCCCCCCTCTTCCCCGCACACAAAGCGGAAAGAAAACGAAGCGATTTTGCAGCAGAAGGGATGAGCAATCGTTTCACCCGCATGTCCGCCATAAAGAGATTTGGGCCACCCGCACCGCCCCCGGTGGTAGTCTCTTGCTGTACAAAAAAGCCCCTGCTGCCTTTCGGCAGCAGGGGCTTTGAGCATGGAAATCAAATTACTTAATTTCGACTTCTGCGCCAGCCTCAGTAAGCTTCGCCTTGATTGCTTCTGCATCGTCCTTGGAAGCGCCTTCTTTAACAGCCTTCGGAGCGCCGTCAACAACTTCCTTCGCTTCCTTCAGGCCAAGACCTGTGATCTCGCGGACAACCTTGATGACCTGGATCTTGTTTGCGCCAGCAGCCTTGAGAATAACGTCGAACTCTGTTTTCTCTTCAGCAGCGGCAGCAGCCGGAGCAGCAGCAGCGGCAACAGCAACCGGAGCAGCAGCGGAAACGCCGAACTCTTCTTCCAGAGCCTTTACGAGCTCGGAAAGCTCAAGAACAGTAAGGGATTTTACATCTTCAATTAACTTTACAACTTTATCAGACATTGTTAGTTACCTCCAATAATTTAAATTTATAAATTAGGATCGGGATCCTTATGCATTGGCAGCCTGTTTCTCTGCAATAGCGTTCAGAGCAACAACCAAACCCTTCATTGTGCCGTTCAGCACGGTGACAAAACCGGTAATCGGAGCATTGAGTCCGCCCAGAGCCTTTGCAACCAAAACCTCTTTGGAAGGCAGTTCCGCTAACTCCTTAATTGCTTTTGTATCAATCGCGGCGCCATCAAGGAAACCTGCTTTGATTTTAAAGGTTTTGTTGTTTTCGGCAAACTTGGAAAGAATTCTCGCGCTGGCTACGTGATCTTCCGCATTGAGTGCGATTGCGGTCGTTCCTTCAAGGACTTCATCAAGGCCATCAATTCCCGCCTCTTTCAATGCAAGACGGAGCAATGTGTTCTTAACAACCATGTAATTGCTGCCGGCCTCACGCAGTTCCTTACGGAGCTTTGTGTCCTGCGCAACGGTTACGCCTTTATAATCAACAATAACGCCTGCACATGAATTCTTCAGGCTCTCCGTCAAAGCAGAAACGGCTTGCTTCTTTTTCTCTAAGATTTTCTCACTTGGCAAATGTATTCACCTCCACAACTGGAATCACATAAAAAGCCCTTCCCACATACCGCGGGAAGGGCGTAAATACACAACGTGTAAAAACAGCTCTCTCCTCGGCAGGCTGGGAAAAACCCATTAAGCGAACGCGCCTGCTGTCTTTGGAATAAAGAACAGCACTAATATACTAGCACAGGCACAGGTGCCTGTCAAGCTTTTTGTTATCAGCCAACCTTGTTCGGGTTAATTCTGATACCGGGACCCATTGTTGAAGCAACAACGCAGCTCTTGATATACTGGCCTTTGGA
>JAAYWU010000159.1 GCA_012516295.1 Clostridiales bacterium
ATCGTACCATGTGCCGAATTTATAGCCGCATTTTGTAAAGTGGGCTGCTTTTGCATATCCTAAATGCTCATGGAAGGCCATACTGGCATTATTAAGGTGCGCATCCTCAACCGGTGTATATGCAATGCAGGCGTTCAGGTTCATAATGTTCTGGCGTTTCAGAAGCTCCTCCAGAGCAAGATACAGTTTCTTGCCAAGGCCTTTCCCTCTGCAATCCTGTTTCAGGTATATGCTGGTTTCAACCGCCCAATTGTAAGCCGCGCGCTCTTTAAATGCCGATGCATATGCATAGCCGGCAATGCGCCCCTCATCCACAGCGACAATGTAGGGATACATTTGCAACGTGTTTTTGATTCGCCTTGAAAACTCAGCAACGGACGGTACGTCATACTCAAAAGTGATGGCCGTATTCCGGACATAGGGGGCATAAATTTCCAAAAGTTCTTCTGCGTCTTTTTCTGTTGCCATTCGGATTAAGATTTCCGGATTCATGTTACGACCTTCTTTCCTTTATTGCTGCTCCCGTGCAGTAAGAATTGAAATATCATTCTTTTGTATGACCGTCTTGTCCTCTATGCGGATAGGACGAAACCGGAAATACCAATGGTGCCCGCTCACAAAACCATGACAAAGGTACCAAGAGTAATCAGTATGCCGCCGAGAATGCTTTTTACTGTCACGGTTTCCTTCAGTACCACAAAAGCAAGAACCATGGCAATGACCACGCTGAATTTATCAATCGGGATTACTTTTGAGGCTTCACCGATTTGCAGCGCTTTATAGTAGCATAGCCATGAAAGGCCGGTAGCAATGCCGGACAGAATCAGGAACACCCAGCTCTTCTGGCTGATATTCGCAATTTGGAACTGCGTTCCGGTGATGAAAACGATTCCCCACGCCATGATTAGAACGACTGCCGTGCGTATTGCGGTGGCCAGGTTCGAATTTATGTCCTCAATTCCGATCTTGGCCAGTATGGAAGTAGACGCTGCAAATACTGCGGACAATAACGCATAAATAAACCACATGGAATTTCCGTCCCTTAACTTCGCGATCATATCATTCACTTCCCATTTTTAATACATGCCTTGCCTTTTCCCACTGCCGCTTTTTCATAAAAGCTGTTTTGCAATGGTGTCTATCATTATACTCTTGTTATACCGCACAGGTAACCGAAAAGCAAGCCTGCCGAATCAGCGGCGCAAGCAGAAATTTCAGCGTCTCGGCTGAACCGTATAGAAGATTGGCATGAACATACAGCTATCTGTGCGAACGGGGGACGGTACAGAAAAAGAGAGGCATCGGTTCGTGGGGAAGATGAACCGATGCCTCGCAGAGTGGAATTATTATGAAGAATATAGCATGGATACTTTTATCCTACGGTGGCAACAAAAATTCTTGTGCCGTTTACATAAATTCCGGCTGCGGAGCCCGCCGCACCGGCGGAAGTAATTTTGTAGTAATAATCATTGCCGGATTTGGAAACAAAAGCGAGCTTGAAGCACGGCGTTCCAACGGTAACGGACGGGGCCGTGGCGGAGGTAATCTTGAAGGTATAGGCGCCATGCACCGTCAAATCCATTGTCGTATCACTTGTGAAAGAGGCGCCTTTTACCGTGGCAACAAAAATTCTTGTGCCGTTCACATAGATTCCGGCTGCGGAACCCGCCGCACCGGCAGAGGTGATGCTGTAGTAATAATCATTGCCCGACTTGGAAACAAAAGCGAGCTTGAAGCACGGTGTTCCGACGGTAACGGTTGGCGCCGCTGCCGAGGTAATCTTGAACATATAGGAGCCGTTTACTTCTAAATCCATGGTGGTGTCGCTAGTGAAGGAATAGCCTTTTACCGTAGCGACAAAGAGCTTGTTGCCATTCAGGTATATGCCCGTTGCGGCGCCAATGGGGCCGACTGCGGTAAGCTTGTAGAAGTATTCGTTGCCGTTTTTGGCATACAGCGCTACGGTGAATACGCCGCCTGTGCCGGCTACAACGGAAGGTACGGACGATGAGGTCACTTTCATAATGTAGCTGGAGCCCTTTTCGACCGAGAGGTCGGCGTTTGTGTCGGAAACAGCGGTCGGTTCAGCAAGAGCGGTAATCGTGCATTGCGCCGTACCGTAGTCATCCATTTCGTAGCCGTCCGCGTCATAGAGCGGTGCGGTCAGAGTCGCCTTGTTTTCCGACGCGAAAACCGGGGCAAAACCGGTTACCTTTACGGTTGCGGAAGCGCCGGAGGAGGTGAGCTCAAATATGTCGCTGCTGCCGTCGATGTCCCAGACAATCCTGGCCCCGTCGGGGAGGGAAGTTCCGGCCGGGTAAGCGGCAGCGGTGAATGTCTCTGAACAGCCCTTCGCAATGCTGGAAGAATCTTTATTGATTGCAAGGCCTGCAAAAGAAAGGGAGGCAATTTTAAACGTATCGGTTGCCGCGCCGGCTGTTTTTGCAAGCGTATAGCCGAAGGTGTTGAAATCGTCCGCGTCAACCGCATTTGCGGCAGCCTTGAAGACGGTGGTGCCGGCCGCAAGGGTTTTGTCGGTCAGCTTCAGCGTGACACCGGAGGCGCTGCCGGTTACATAAAGGTTTCCGGCTGCAATCTTCATTGTGCCGTCGCCGCTGATTGTATCTGCCGTAACCATGCCGTCAAATGCCAGCGTGGTATCGGAATCCAGGGAAATGGTGTCAACCGTAACAGAACCGCCGACGGTTGCGCTGGTGTCTTCATGCTGGGTGTAAATTGTCCCGTTTTTCGCGTTGGCAGGAGCGGGGATTTTCCCGATGAAGGCATCGCTGTCATCGCCGAGATACAAATTCGTTTCGCGGAAATCAAGGTCGATGGCGTTTATACTGATATTGTCACCGGATAAGGTGATGGAACCGTCTGCGTCCGATTTCAGGCCGGCGCAGGTGATTTTGGATTCCTTAGAGGACAGGAAAATATCCTGCGCGGTAATTTTACCCGTTACAACCGGGTTGTCCGATTCGTTCGCGCTGACGGTGACCGTACCGTTCGCATCGATTGCTCCGGTTGTGCCTGCGTTTACGGTTACGTTGCTGTCCGAATCCAGGGTGACATCCGTAACATCGATATTTCCGGTCTTTCCGCCGCTTACAAGAACTGCGGCTCCGCCGGATGCGGCCGGGGCTCCGCTCGGTTCAATGTCGCCGACGGTGCCGTCC
>JAAYWU010000160.1 GCA_012516295.1 Clostridiales bacterium
GGGCCAAACCCTTCCAGTTTACTCTGGACCTGTATCTGCGACCTTTCGAATCGTTTCCAAGCGCTTTCTAAATTTAGATATATTCTTCCGATTCACTTCAATATTTTCTAAATATACATAAAATTTCGTCCAAATCGCTTTTATTATTTGTTTATATATCCTATTTTTCCACATAACCGAAAAACACATAAATTACGACTTTTTTCGCTATTGCAATTTTACAATTTATCTCTTAAAATACAAACTGTTGTGTAAAAAAATTTTGAAAGGATGTTTTAAAATGCAGAAGATTCACATTAATACGAATTCCTTATTGGAGAGAGTAAGGGAAATTCAAAAAGATGGGATGGGTTTGATTGAGCTTTGCATCATAGCGGAACAAACAGACGGCAAATACACAAACCCTGCATTCCTCCATTTTACCGGTATCTCGAAAAAGGGAGAATACAAAGACTATGAAAGCATTGATGAACTCCCGCTCACACAGCATCTGATCGTCAGTATGCCTGCTTAGGAAATGGCTCCATATCTGATACATAAACCCACACCGGGTAATTGATAAATCGTTTTAATATTTATAATTTTGAAAATACATGAAAGTTTCCATCCCGTTCCCCCTTCTGATAAAGACTGCCTTGAAGATTTAAGGGTTTATTTCCCACCGGATAAGCACGATCTGATTGAACACGCAACGAATGTCCGGCTGAGAAGCGCTGAAGTCATTACGGTGTTCCTCGACTTGGAACCGGTACCATTTAACAGGGGATTTTATTCGGTAGACATGACCTTTTTCTTCAACATTTGTGTGGACATATTTTGTCCGCTGGCCACAAGCCCCTGCATTGTAAATGGTGTGTCCATATTCAGCAAAAGGGTCATTCTGTACGGCAGCGAGGGCAACGTAAAGATGTTCAGCTCCGATTGTACACAAGAGGACTTAATCGTACAGAACTCCAGGTGCGGAGATGTCCTTCCCAAAGCAACCTGCCAGGTTGCGGAACCGATTTGCCTTTCGGCCCGCATCTGCGACTGCCAGTCGCATTGCAACGAAGCCTGCTGCCAAATTCCAGATTGCATCTGCAGGCAGTTCGGCGGCCAGCTTGATTTTTCATCAAATCGTTCCGTTTACGTAACAATCGGTATTTTCACAATCGTTCAAATTGTCAGAAATGTTCAAATGTTAATCCCAGCTTATGACTTCTGCATCCCGGAAAAAGAATGTGTCACTTCATCGGACGATCCGTGCGATATGTTCCGCCGTATCGAATTTCCGACCGAGGAGTTTTTCCCGCCCAAGGTCAGCGATTGCGGCTGCAATAGTGATCGCCCCCGCAGATAAAAAGAAGCAAACGTGCGCAGAAAACAAATGAAGCCCGTCTGATTACAGACGGGCTTCATATTTTTATGGCTGCTCTCTTTGCAGGCGGGCAAAATTCGCCATAAGCTTCTTTGTGCCCACCTTGTCAAAGGCAATTTCCAAAAGGGTGTCATTTCCCATCGGCGTAGCGGACAGTACCATTCCCTTCCCGAAAGTTTTATGGAAAACGCAGTCCCCCGCTTTAAACTGAACAGCAGGGGGTTCGCTGTGGAAGAAACTGGAAGGCCCGAAGCTGCGCGCGGCTTCGGTTGTAATCGCCCTCGCCTCAAACGCGGAGGTCGGCAGCCTGGTCCCCGGCTGCGGCTTTTTCCATTCCCTGGTACGGGTGCGATTGAGCAGTTCCTCCGGAATTTCCTCTATGAAAC
>JAAYWU010000161.1 GCA_012516295.1 Clostridiales bacterium
ATCGTAAATCGCGGAATCACTATGCGGATTCAGCTTCATCGTCTGGCCTACGATATTGGCGCTTTTGGTCCGCGCGGAGCCCAAAAGCCCCATTTTGTACATGGTATACAACAACTTGCGATGGGATGGCTTAAAGCCGTCAATTTCCGGAATCGCACGGGATAAAATAACGCTCATCGCATACGGCATATAGTTCGTTTCCAGCGTATCGGTAATTTTCTGCTCAACAATCGCTCCCGCGCCTTCAATCACGCCGCGTGCCCGCGGAGCACCTGGCTGTTCAGTTCTTTTTTTCGGCATCCTCTAAATACACCCACATTCATTACTATTTTTCCGTATTCAATTTAGCTGACATCCGCTGTGTCAATATAACAGTATCCGTTTTCCGCAATAAAATTCTTCCGGCCGCTCAAGTTATCGCCCAAAAGCAAATCAAACATTTCGCTTGTCCGTTTCGCATCGGTAGGCATAACCTTAATCAAACGGCGCGTGGCAGGATTCATTGTGGTTAAATTCATCATGTCCGGTTCATTTTCGCCAAGCCCCTTGGAACGCTGAACTGTAAACTTCTTCGTGCCCAGCTGCTTCAAAACCTCTTCCTTTTCCTTCTCCGTATAAGCAAAATAGGTTTCGTCCTTCGTAGTAATTTCGAACAGGGGGGATTCGGCAATGAACACCTTTCCCTGTTCAATCAGCGCGGGCGTAAGGCGGTAAAGCAGCGTTAAAAGCAGCGTACGAATCTGAAAGCCGTCCACATCGGCATCCGTGCACAGGATGATTTTATTCCAGCGAAGCAGGGACATGTCAAAGGAGGAAAGGTCCTTGTTCGCCTTGGATTTCACCTGTACGCCACAGCCCAGCACCTTAATCAAATCCGTTATAATGTCATTCTTGAAAATTTTATTGTAATCCGCCTTCAGGCAATTCAAAATTTTGCCGCGTATCGGCATAATCGCCTGAAAATTCGGGTCGCGCGCCTGTTTGCACGCGCCGAGAGCGGAATCACCTTCCACAATGAAAATTTCCCGCTCGCTTACGTCGCGGGAACGGCAGTCCACGAATTTCGCGACGCGGTTGGTGAGATCCATATTGGTGGTAAGCTTTTTCTTTATGTTCAGGCGCGTTTTCTCCGCATCCTCGCGGCTGCGCTTATTGATGAGCACCTGCGTCGCAATCTTTTCCGCGTCTGCCGGATTTTCAATGAAATAGACTTCAAGCTGATGGCGGAGCATTTCCGTCATTGCTTCCTGAATTCCCTTATTCGTAATCGCTTTCTTGGTCTGGTTTTCATACGAGGTCCGATTGGAGAATGAGGAAATAACAAGAATCAGGCAGTCCTCTACGTCGGGAAACGTAATTTTACTCTCGTTTTTATTGTACTTTCCCGTTTGCTTCAAATAGGAATCGATCTGATAAACAAAGGCATTGCGCACCGCTTTATCCGGCGCGCCGCCGTGCTCCAGCCAACTGGAATTGTGGTAATATTCAATCATTTTATTCCGGTTGGAAAAAGCCAGCGCAACATTAATCTTCGTCCTATATTCCGGCTTGTCCGCGCGGTCGCGGACCTTCTTTTCCGTCTGCCAGAACTGCACCGGCGTCAGGCTGTCCTCCCCGGCAACTTCTTTCACATGGTCAACAATTCCATTCTGGTAAAGGAACTCGGTTTCCTCAAATTTATCGCCCACCTGGTTGCGAAATAGAAAACTGATACCGTCGTTTACAATCGCCTGCCGTTTCAGGACATCCATGTAATATTCAACCGGGACGTTGATGTCGGTAAAAACCTGAATATCCGGTTTCCATCGAATAATGGAACCGGTATCCTTTTTATGATACGGCTCCTTATGCAGTCCCCCTATATTTTCGCCATGCTCAAAATGGAGGGTGTAATGGAAACCGTCGCGCCGCACCTCCACATCCATATATTCAGAGGCATATTGCGTTGAACAAAGCCCCAGGCCGTTCAAGCCAAGAGAATACTCGTAACTCTCATCGGAACCGTTATTGTATTTTCCGCCGGCATAAAGCTCACAGAACGCCAGTTCCCAGTTATAGCGCTGTTCTTTTGGATTAAAATCGACCGGACAGCCCCGGCCATGATCTTCCACTTGAACCGAATTGTCGCTAAAACGGGTTATTATAATCTGCTTGCCATATCCCTCGCGCGCCTCGTCTATGGAGTTAGACAGTATTTCAAAAATGGAATGTTCACAGCCCTCTATTCCGTCCGAGCCAAAGATAACCGCCGGGCGGCGGCGCACACGGTCAGCGCCTTTCAGGGATGATATGCTTTCATTTCCATATTCCGTTTTTTTCTTCATCTACTATTCGCTCCTAAATTGCATAATCGAAATTCCACTCCGCCAACACCGAAGCATACTTTGGTGAAAAGCGGCTTCGACACATCGTCCGTCCTCTGCGCAGGGCACGGACAGCCGCCCGGAAACGGCACCCGCAACGTGGGTTCCGCAGTTTCCGGCGCAAGTATTTTAACGCCGCAAATATCGCATTCGCTTCTGATTGCGCCGTCAATCGGGACGGCGCACCGCAAAAGGGTTTCACCGCCAAAGACTTCATAAACTGAAGCCTCGGAGGATCCGCCCGGCAACACCCGGGATAATCGGAAAACATCCCGCCATCCGGCAGAATTGCCAAGCATCGTACTGCCGCCGCAACGAACAGAACGCCAAATAGAAACCGGGTATATGCTAATAATAAATCACATCAAAAAGGGGAAATGCAGTAACATTCCCCCTGATTGCTATTCTTCTGAAGGATTCGCGGGCTGTGCGTCCTGGGACGGTTCAGCCGGATTTTCGGGCTTGTGTTCCTCCATTAAAGCTCGAAACTGTTCGCCGCTCATCTTTTCGTGCTGGTAAAGGTACTGAGCTACCTCATGCAGTTTATCCATGTGCTCTTTTAAGATACTTTCCGTACGATTGTAAGCGGTTATCATTAATTTTCGGATTTCCTGATCAATCGCTGAAGCGGTTGTTTCGGAATAATTCCGGATATGGCCCATATCGCGGCCAAGGAACGGCTCTCCGTCGTCCTGCCCATAGGTGATCGGGCCAAGCGCGTCCGTCATGCCGTACTTGGTAACCATGCCGCGGGCCAGCTTCGTCGCGCGTTCAATATCATTGGAAGCACCGGTCGAAATATCGTCCAGCGTAAGGGCCTCTGCGACACGCCCTCCCAGCAGGCTGATGAGTTCTTCCTGCATTTCCCTGCGGGTCTTGTACGAACGGTCCTCCGTAGGAAGATGCATCGTATATCCGCCCGCCATACCGCGCGGAATAATCGAAATCTGGTGAACCGGGTCCTGCGTCGGGCAGAAATAAGCGGCAACCGCATGCCCGCCTTCGTGATAGGCGGTAAGCCTTTTTTCCTTTTCGGTCATGACGTGGCTCTTCTTTTCCGTACCGACGACAACCTTAATGGTCGCTTCTTCAATTTCCGCCATGGTAATGGCTTTCAGGCTCCTTCTGGCGGCCAGAAGCGCCGCCTCGTTAAAAAGGTTTTCCAAATCCGCACCGGTAAAGCCGGCGGTGGATTTCGCAATGGTTTTCAGCTCGACATCCGGCGCAATCGGCTTGCCGCGGGCATGCACCTTTAAAATCTCCTCACGGCCCTTAATATCCGGATAACCGACCATGACCTGACGGTCAAAACGTCCCGGACGCATTAAAGCGGGGTCAAGGATATCCGGGCGGTTGGTAGCGGCAATCATGATAACGCCTTCGTTCGCACCAAAGCCGTCCATTTCCACAAGCAGCTGGTTCAATGTCTGCTCGCGTTCGTCGTGCCCGCCGCCGAGCCCGGCGCCGCGCTGGCGGCCAACCGCGTCAATTTCATCAATAAAGATAATGCAGGGTGAATTTTTTTTCGCCTGTTCGAACAGGTCGCGCACACGGGATGCGCCGACGCCGACGAACATTTCCACGAAGTCGGAGCCGGAAATCGAGAAGAACGGCACGCCGGCTTCCCCCGCCACAGCTCTGGCCAGCAAAGTTTTTCCGGTGCCCGGAGGGCCTACGAGCAGCACGCCCTTGGGGATACGCGCGCCAAGCTCGTTATACTTCTTCGGGTTTTTCAAAAACTCAACAATTTCGCGCAGTTCTTCCTTTTCCTCGTCCGCACCGGCTACGTCCGCAAAGGTGGTTTTACGCTTTTCATCGGCCATCTGCTTAATTTTTGCCTTGCCGAAGTTCATCTGCTTGCCAGCGTCGCCCATGCTGGAGTTCAGGCGCTTCATCATAAACCACCAGAACAGAACCATGACGCCCAGCGTGACAAGCATCGGAAGCATGCTGGCAAGCCAGGATGTCTCCGCCGGATGCTTCAGATTATAAATCATGGGGCTGTCCGGATGGTCTTTATCG
>JAAYWU010000162.1 GCA_012516295.1 Clostridiales bacterium
CTTTTGATTGAGAGCAAAGTGCATGTGGAAACGTCGGCGCTTGATAAAACGGTGTTTACCGACGTGAAATGGACGGACTTCATGATCGGGCAGATTCTGATGAATTCCATCAAATACCGGAAAGGGAATCCCTGTCTGAAAATCTGCGGATTGCAGAACGAGAACAGCGTGACGCTGATGATTGAAGACAACGGGATCGGTATTCCGAAAAAGGATTTGGAACGTGTTTTTGAAAAAGGGTTTACCGGCGAGAACGGACGGAAAATAGCAAAGTCCACCGGAATCGGCTTGTACCTTTGCAAAAAGCTGTGCGATAAATTAAACCTCGGCATCTCGATTGCGTCCAATGAAGGCGCCGGCACAATGGTGTCGCTGGTGTTCCCCAAAAGCAGCATGTATCTGTAATGGGAATCTTACAAATTTGTAAGGAAAACGTAAGGTGAATCGATGGTTCAAACCACAATATTGTATTATAATACTAATACAATCGAACAGAGGAGAGAAACGCAATGGAGAATGTTTTAACGGTTGAACATATCGAAAAATATTACGGGAACAAAGGAAACGTTACAAAAGCGGTTGATGATATCAGCTTTGGAGTTGCAAAAGGCGAATTCATCGGAATCATGGGCGCTTCCGGAAGCGGAAAAACCACCCTGCTGAACTGCATTTCCACCATTGATTCCGCAACGGCCGGCCATATCTTCATTAACGGAATGGATATTACAAGGCTGAATCAGAAAAAGCTGTCCCGGTTCCGCCGCGAGCAGCTCGGTTTTATTTTCCAGGACTTTAACCTGCTGGATACGCTGACCGCCTATGAAAATATTGCGCTTGCGCTTTCCATTATCAAAACCGCACCCGGCGAAATGGATGTCCGTGTCCGCCAGGTTGCAAAGCAGTTGGAAATTGAGGATGTTTTGCAAAAATACCCGTACCAGTTGTCCGGCGGGCAGAAACAGCGCGTTGCGTCCGCAAGGGCAATCGTAACGAACCCTTCTTTGATTCTGGCGGATGAACCGACCGGCGCGCTGGATTCCAAATCTTCGCGCATGCTGCTGGAAAGCTTTGAAACGCTGAACCGCAATCTGGACGCCACCATTTTAATGGTTACGCACGATGCATTTACAGCAAGCTACTGCCACCGTATCCTGTTTATTAAGGACGGGAAAATTTTCAATGAGATCGTCCGCGGCGACAATACCCGCAAGCAGTTCTTTAACAGAATCATTGAGGTTGTGACTCTGCTCGGAGGTGACAATTCCAATGTTCTGTAAGCTTGCTTTAAAAAATGTAACGAAGAGCATCCGCGACTATACGGTCTATTTTTTAACGATGGCCTTCGGCGTATGCCTGTTTTATATGTTTAACGCGATTGATTCCCAGACGGCTATGCTCCAGCTCACCAAGTCGCAATATGACAGCATCAAAGCCTTGGCGCAGGCAATCGCATACGTTTCTGTTTTTATTTCGGTGATCCTTGGTTTTCTGATCGTCTATGCGAACCAGTTTTTAATCAAGCGGCGCAAAAAAGAGCTTGGGATTTACATGACGCTTGGAATGGAAAAGGGCAAAATTTCAAAGATGATCGTTTTCGAAACGCTTTTAATCGGGCTTTTTGCCCTTGTAACCGGACTGATCGTCGGTGTTTTTGCCTCACAGGGGCTGAGCGTTGTTACCGCGAAACTGTTTGAGGCGAATCTGAAGGCGTTTGTGTTTACTTTTTCGATTAACGCGTTCTATAAAACCCTGCTTTACTTCGGCATCATCTTTTTGATTGTCATGATTTTTAATACGGTTTCGATTTCAAAGCTGAAATTGATCGACCTGCTTTTGGCAGGAAAAAAGAATGAGACTTTGAAGATCAAGAAACTGTCCGTTTCTGTGTTCGTGTTTTTCCTTTCCGTTATTTGTTTGGGAATTGCCTATTATCTGATTATTAAAAACGGCATGCTGCAGTTTGACAGCATGTTTGCCGCTTCAATCATATTGGGCAGCCTGGGCACGCTACTTTTTTTCTTCTCCCTTTCCGGCTTCTTACTTCGTGTGGTGCAGATGAATAGGGGACTGTATTTTAAAAACTTAAATATGTTCATCCTGCGGCAGATCAATTCAAAGATCAACACCACCTTTCTTTCGATGTCGGTCATCTGCATCATGCTTTTAATCACCATCGGAACGCTTTCGACCGGCATGGTCCTCGCCAATGTCTTGACCAGGAACCTGAAAGACACGACCCCCTATGATATTTCTTTACTGTGCTTTTTGAATGAAGACAGGCCGGGATTCGTAAGCATTGCCGAAAATCTGAAGAAAGAAAAGGTTGACCTCAATCAATATGTCAGGGGATATACGCAGGTAAACGAATATGTCTCCGATATCCAATTCAAAGAAATCTATGACATGGATAAGATTCCGGAGTATTATAGGGATTCCCTGAGGTTTCGAGAGTTTCCGGTGACCATTCTATCGGTTTCCGATTACAACAACGCGGCAGTTCTCCAAGGGAAACCCGTTATCACCTTAAAGCCCGGCGAATTCGCGGTGAATTGTAATATAAGCCAGCTTGTTCCGGCGATTGAATCCTTTCTCAATACAACAGGGAAAGTAAAGCTGAACGGTACGGAACTGGCCTATGCAAAAAATGGGGTTCAGACGCTCTGCGTTTTCACGACCTCTTCGCCTCAGGATCCCGGCACGCTGATTGTTCCGGACAATCTGGTGGAAGGCCTGAAGGTGCAAAGGGTGGAGTTGAACGCGCAATATAAGAAAGGAATGAACGAGCAGGAATTCACACAGCTTCTGAAATCAAAATGTAAATCCGACACAGATTGGCCCTTTGACGAGATGTTTACGAAAACCGACATGTATGAAAATGCATCCGGGCTGAGGACAATCGTTTCCTATCTGGCCATTTATATCGGGCTGGTGTTCCTGATTACCAGCGCGGCAGTTCTCGCCCTTCAGCAGCTTTCCGAAGCGTCGGATAATACGGAACGCTATGGGCTGCTCCGGAAATTAGGCGCGGAGGAGAAAATGATCAACCGCGCGCTGCTGGGGCAAATCGGTATCTATTTTTTCATCCCGCTTTCGCTTGCGCTGGTCCATTCCGCAGTAGGAATCCATGTGGCCAATAATGCGATTACGCTCATCGGCCATCTGGATATTTTGGGGAACATTTTATTTACCGCTGCCGTCTTTCTTCTGATTTATGGGGGCTATTTACTCGCAACCTATTTCGGAAGCAAGAATATGATCAGGCAAAAATAAAGATAAGCAATGGCCGCCGAAAGGCGGCTGTTGTGTTTTACAGGGAAAGAATATATAATGTGATTGACAAAATTTGCAAGTAGGTGAACGGATGAAAGAAAATTTTCAATATACCGGCCCCGCCGCGCTGACGGAGTACTTGAAAACCTTGGCGGACGAGCCTTATCGGGATTTTCAGTATAAATTAATTCTCGGAGCGGATAATATCATCGGCGTACGCGTGCCGAAGCTCCGCGCGCTTGCAAAGCAGATTGCGAAGAGCGATTGGCAGGCTTTTTTGAAGGACGCGCAGGATGCAAGCCTGGAGGAGATTCTCTTACAGGGGCTTGTGATTGGATACGTAAAAATGACGCCGGACGAAGCGCTCGAACGGATCGCGGCCTTTGTTCCGAAAATCAGCAACTGGGAGATTTGCGACATCTGCTGCTCCAGCTTCAAAACAGCGGCGAAGGACAAGGAAAAGCTGTTTGCCTTTTTGCAACCGTATCTGGAAAGCGAACGGGAATTTGACCTCCGGTTTGCGGTTATTATGCTGATGGATTATTTCATAACGGAGGAATATATCGACCGTGTTTTGAAAATATACGACGAAATCCGGCATGTCGGCTATTATGTAAAAATGGCGGTAGCGTGGGCGCTGTCCGTCTGCTTTGTAAAATTTCAGGACAAAACCATGCGTTTCCTGAAGCAGAACAGCTTGGACGACTGGACTAACAACAAGGACTTGCAAAAAATAACCGAATCCTACCGGGTGGACGACAGTATGAAAACCGTAATCCGGGGAATGAAGCGAAGGTGACTTGATGGAGTACCAGCTCATCCGTTCCCGCCGGAA
>JAAYWU010000163.1 GCA_012516295.1 Clostridiales bacterium
AAAGCGCGTCAACCCATTTCTCCACCGTCCGCCGGCTCTCGCCGGGGACTTCTTCATATGCCTTGGTCTGGTTGTCCAGAAGCATCAGCGCGTCGCCGTAAACCACGGCCGCGATGAATTTCCGGAGCATGGATAAAGTGAGATGAAATCCCGGATTGTGTTCCAGCCCGGACATGTTGAGCGAAACAACCGGGATTTTTTCCAGCCCGGCTTTTTTCAGCGCCTTTCGCAGAAGGTGGATGTAATTGGAAGCGCGGCAGCCGCCGCCTGTTTGCGTAATCATCAGCGCGGTGCGGTCAAGGTCGTATTTTCCGGAATGCAGGGCGTCGATGAACTGACCGATTACCCGCAGGGCGGGATAACAGGTGTCGTTATGAACATATTTCAAACCTTCCTGCACAACGTTCGGCCCGTCATTGGTCAGAAGCTCCACGTTATAACCGCAGTTTTTTAATACGTTTACAAACAGTTGAAAGTGAATGGGAGCCATCATCGGGCAGAGAATGGTATATTCCTTTTTCATTTCCTTGGTAAAAAGCAAACGCCCGTCTTTGCTGAATTTAAGTTCTGCCAAATGCTCCACCTCAGCTTTCCAGCGCGGCGAACAGGCTGCGCAGCCTAATCTTGACCGTGCCGAGATTTGTGATTTCATCTATTTTAATCTGTGTGTAAATTTTACCGTTTTCCTCAAGAATACGCCGGACTTCGTCGGTCGTTATGGCGTCAACGCCGCAGCCGAAGGAAACAAGCTGCACCAGATTCATGTCGGGCTTGTCGCCTATGTATTTTGCCGCCGCGTACAACCTGGAGTGATACGTCCACTGGTTGAGCACCGCGGTGGGAAAGCGTTGAACCTTACAGCTCAGAACGTCTTCAGAAATGACCGCGGCGCCCAAGCTAACGATCAGCTTATCGATTCCGTGGTTGATTTCCGGGTCCAGATGGTACGGCCTTCCGCTCAGAACAATAATTTGTTTATGTTCCTTTTGCGCCTGCGCAATCATCTGGTCGCCTTTTTCATGAATTCTGGCAAGGTAATGATCATACTCATTATAAGCGGCTTTCGCGGCTTTTTTAATTTCGGAAAGGGAGATTCCGTCAAAGTACTTTGCAAGTATGCCATGCATTTTAATCGGGAAATCATGCTTCCGGTGGATGCCGACATAATCGTGGATAAAATGCAGCCCGTCCGGCGCGCTCATATTGGCGGAGATAACCTCCGGGTAATACGCCACAACCGGGCAGTTATAGTGGTTGTCTCCAAGCCCTTCGTCAAAGTTGTAGCTCATGCAGGGATAGAAAATATTTTCAATTCCCTGGTCGATCAGCGCCTGCACATGCCCGTGCATCAGCTTTGCGGGGAAGCATACGGTATCGGAAGGAATCGTGTGCTGCCCTTCGATGTACAGTTCCCGGCTGGAGAGGGGGGACAAAACGACCTCAAAGCCGAGCTGCGTAAAGAAGGTGTGCCAGAACGGCAGAAGCTCATACATGTTCAAACCCATCGGCAGCCCGATTTTCCCTCTTTTTCCTTTAACCGGCTGATAGGAACGCAAGGCCTGCAATTTAAAGGCGTACATGTTCAGCTCATCGCTGGAGGAGCGCTTTGTCACGGGCTTTTCACAGCGGTTGCCGCCGATAAAGCGGCGGGTTCCTCCGCCGAATACATTGATCGGCAGGCGGCAGTTGTTGCTGCACCTTCCGCAGGAGGTTACTTTGACTTCGTGCTGGAAATTTTCCAGCTCGTCTTTCTTAATAATGGTGCTCTCGCCGGTTGACCGGTTTTTCGCGTATATTCCTGCGCCGTAAGCACCCATCAGTCCGGAAATATCCGGGCGGAAGACGTGAACGCCCAGTTCGTTTTCAAAAACCCGCAAAACCGCGTCGTTCAGGAAAGTGCCGCCCTGAACCACAATGTTCCGGCCGAGTTCTTCGGCGGAGGCGGCGCGGATAACTTTGTAGATTGCGTTTTTCACAACGCTGACGGAAAGCCCGGCAGAAATATCTTCGGTTGTCGCTCCGTCCTTCTGCGCCTGTTTTACCTGTGAATTCATAAACACCGTACAGCGGGAACCCAGGTCAACCGGATGCTGCGCGAACAACCCGAGCTTTGCGAAGTCTTCAATATTATAGCCGAGCGTATTTGCAAAGGTCTGCAAAAACGAGCCGCAGCCGGAGGAACAGGCTTCATTTAAAAAGATATTGTCGATGGCACCGTTGCGGATTTTAAAGCACTTCATATCCTGCCCGCCGATATCAATGACGAAATCCACATTCGGCAGAAAGCATTTAGCGGCTGTAAAATGCGCGACCGTTTCGACGATGCCGAAGTCTATATTAAATGCATTTTTCAATAGCTCCTCGCCGTAGCCGGTAACGGCTCCCGCGGCAATATGAATTTTCGGGTATTTGTTGTAAAGGCTGAGGA
This sequence comes from Clostridiales bacterium, assembly GCA_012516295.1. Lineage (GTDB taxonomy): Bacteria > Bacillota > Clostridia > Oscillospirales > Acutalibacteraceae > Caproiciproducens. The sequence goes on from JAAYWU010000163.1 coordinate 2,429, forward strand.
GATACTCGCGGATAATGGGAACGGGGTTCCCGGAGTTACCCTTATAAATCGAGTCGAGAACCTCGCCGTCCTTTCCAAGCAACACGGCTTTCACCGTAGTGGAGCCCGCGTCGATTCCAAGGTAAGCGTCGCCCACGTAGGTTTCCGCGTTCCCGCGGGGCGCCCTGCATTCAGCGTGGCGGCGTTTGAATTCGTCGTATTCCTCCTGATTTTCAAACAGCGGAGGAATGGAAAGAAAATTCGCCGTCATACCGTAGGCTTTAATGCTCTCAAGCGCGGTGTCCAGATCCGTTTCGATTCCACTACTGAGCGCGGCGCCGATCGCCACGTAATAAAGGGAGTTTTCCGGGCAGATTCCCCTGGTTTGCAGCGCCTGGTCAAAACTTTCCCGGAGTTGGGAAAGGAAGGTCAGCGGCCCACCAAGGTAGATGACCTTTCCGTCAATTTTCCGCCCCTGCGCCAGGCCCGCGATGGTCTGGTTGGCAACGGCGGCAAAAATGCTGGCGGATATATCGCTTTTGCGCGCCCCCTGATTCAGGAGAGGCTGCACGTCGGATTTTGCAAACACCCCGCAGCGGGATGCAATCGTATAGATTTTTTCGTATTGTTCGGCAAGACGGTCCATTTCGTCGAGCGGAATGTTAAGCAGGGTTGCCATCTGGTCGATAAATGCGCCGGTTCCGCCCGCGCAGGTACCGTTCATGCGGACTTCGGTTCCTCCGGAAAGGAACAGAATCTTGGCGTCTTCTCCGCCAAGCTCAATGATAACGTCGGCATCGGGGATCAGCTTGCCGACCGCAACGCGGGTAGCGTAAACCTCCTGAATAAACGGCAGCTTGCAAGTTTGTGAAATGCCCATACCCGCCGAACCGGAAACAGTAAGAAGGGCGTGTTGTCCCTTCACGATTTCTGTTTGAATTTTCGTTAAGAGTTCCGCCATTTTCTCCGTAATCTGGGAGTAGTGCCTTTCGTAGGATTGATACAATATTTGATTGTTGTCGTCGAGAACCACGCATTTAATCGTTGTGGAGCCGACGTCTAAGCCGATTTTCATAAAGCGCCACCGTTTCTACATTCTTTGTTCTATAAACGTTAATAACATATTTTAAGTCAAAAGGCCTTCCGTTGTCAAGTGAAGCAATTTCCAAAGACACCGCGGAAATCCTTTTATCCGTGGCAATCCCTTTTTTTGCATGCATGTTCCCGATCGGGAAGCTTTTGAGAACCGCT
>JAAYWU010000164.1 GCA_012516295.1 Clostridiales bacterium
CGATGTCGAAGAAAGCTACGTCAACGGCGCGGTTCTGGTTGACCCGAGAATCGGGGAAGCCGGCGACATTGATACCGCGATCATTACCATGAAGCTGAAAAACGGCGCGCTTGCCGTAATTGACAATTCCCGCAAGGCAGTCTACGGATATGACCAGCGCGCAGAGGTGTTCGGCTCCAATGGCCAGGTTGCCGTATCCAATGATACGCAGTCCAGCGCGGTAATCAGCACAACCGATGGAATTATTGGGGAGAAGCCGCTGTATTTCTTCCTGGAACGCTATATGGAATCCTTCGCCCGCGAAGTATCGGAATTTACAGAGGCGATTCTTAACGATACTCCGGTGCCTGTAACGGTTGTTGACGGACTTCAGGCGGTTCTGATTGGCATGGCAGCGGGGAAATCCTTTAAAGAGCATCGTCCGGTAAAAGTATCGGAAATTCAATTTTAAGTAAAACAAATTACAGGCTATAAGAAATCTTCCCTTTCATAAGGGCGGTTCTTTTAGCCTGTAAATGATTGTGAGGGTATTTTTATGAGTGATCTTTTTGGTTATCCTATGTTTGACGATAAAGGCGTGAAGGTTCTCACGCGTACAAACGGAGCTCATGCGGACATGATGATGAATATTACCGTGTTTCGCATGGAAGAGGGGAAAACGCTTACTTTTTCCTTCCCCACGGAAGAAATGGCGCTTCTGCTTATTCAGGGCGGAATCAAAATCAGCTGGCAGGGCAAAGACGTGATCGCCGAGCGGTCGGATTTTATTCGGCAGGGGACAACCTGTCTTCATGTTTGCAAGAATGTTCCGGTTACCGTTACCGCGATGAAGGAAAGCGAAATACTGGTACAATCCACGGAAAATGACCGCACCTTCGACAGCGTCCTCTATACGCCGGAAAACTGTGTGGAAGAAACCTTCGGACAAAGCCAGTTTGAAGGGAAAGCACAGCGCACGGTCCGTACCTTTTTCGATTATCATACGGCCCCGTATTCCAATATGGTTATGGGTGAAATTTTGGTTCCGCAGGGCGGCTGGTCAAGCTATCTTCCGCATCACCACCCCCAGCCGGAGGTTTATTATTACCGCTTCCAGAAGCCGCAGGGCTTTGGCGCCTGCTTTATCGGCGATGACGTGTATAAAATCAAAGACGGAAGCTTCTGTGCGATTCCCGGCGGCAAAACGCATCCCCAGGTAAACGCACCCGGCTATCCGATGTACTACGTCTGGATGATCCGCCATTTTGACGGGAATCCCTGGACAGACCGTATTTTTGACCCTGCGCATACCTGGCTTTTGGATGAAGCCTGATAGAATGCGGAACGGAAAGGGCCTGTGTTTTTCCTTTAAAATCCGATCGAATATCCCTTATAAAAACAATTAAAAAAAGCATACTAAATAAGTAGAAAAAACACTTGAAATGAAGCATATAGCGTGGTATGATATTAGCGTCGAGAGATTGTTATGGTTTTAACAAATAGGTAACAAAAAATTATAGGAGGAATCAAAATGGCACGTTTCACATTACCAAGAGACATTTATTTTGGCCCGAATGCCCTCAGTGAACTGAAAAACTTAAAGGGTTATAAAAAAGCCTTTATTGTCACTGGCGGCCATTCAATGAGAAAGACCGGATTTCTGCAGAAACTGGAAGATGTGTTAAAGGATACGGGCTTACAGACCCGTATATATGACGGCGTCGAGCCGGATCCGTCGATTGAAAGAGTATACGACGGTGCTAAGGCCATGCGCGAATTCGAGCCGGATGTCATTGTTGCCATCGGCGGCGGTTCACCGATGGACGCGGCGAAAGCGATGTGGGTTTTCTATGAGTATCCGGAAAAAACCTTTGAGGATATCAAGAATCCTTTCACAATGCCGAAGCTGAGAAAGAAAGCCATTTTTGTTGCAGTTCCTTCCACCAGCGGCACCGCTTCCGAAGTTACGGCGTTCTCCGTTATCACGGACTATTCGACCAATATTAAATATCCGCTTGCCGACTTTGAAATTACGCCGGATATTGCCGTTTTGGACTCCGATATCCCGATGACAATGCCGAAAACGCTGACCGCCCACACAGGGATGGATGCGCTGACCCATGCGATTGAAGCGTATGTTGCCTCCGCGCGTTCCGACTTCTCCGACGCGCTGGCGCTGAAAGCAATTTCGAGTATTTTTGACAACATTCTTGATTCCTACAACGGCGACGCGGAAGCACGCGGCAAAATGCATATTGCACAGTGCCTTGCCGGTATGGCGTTCTCAAATGCCCTGCTCGGTATTGCGCACAGCCTTGCGCATAAGACCGGCGCGGTGTTCCACATTCCGCACGGCTGCTGCAACGCGATTCTGCTGCCGAATGTAATCCAGTACAACTCCAGAGTCTGCATGGAAAGATATGCGCAGATTGCCAGAGAAATCGGCCTTCCGGGCGCAACGGATAAACAGCTTACAAACGCGCTGGTGGAAGCAATCCGCGAGTTGAACAGGAAGCTGAACATTGCCCAGACCTACAAGGACAACGGCGTAAAAGAAGAAGACTTTAAGGCACACTGCCAGTCCATTGCGGAAAACGCTGTTGGCGATCCCTGCACGGCTTCCAACCCGAGAGAAATAAACGCCGAAAATATGCTTAAGGTACTTACCTGTGCATATTACGGGGAAGACGTTAACTTCTAAATTTTCTGTTTTATTCGAATTCCATTTCTTAGAGAAAGCGTCCGGCTTTTGCCGGGCGCTTTTTTGCATAGGGCCGTCCCATACAAATCGTATGGAACGGCCTGTTTTTGTATAACGAAAACTCCCAGCTATGCCGGGAGTTCAAAAAAGCTTTTGCGGCAACCAAAAATGCGAGCTAAATCTTTTCCACAATCTTCTCGTTTCGGTTTCAAAGCAAAAATAAGTATTTTCCACGAAACGAGAAGGGCTTTGGC
>JAAYWU010000165.1 GCA_012516295.1 Clostridiales bacterium
AGTTTATACAAGCCTGATAAATCGGATATGATAGAGTGTAAAGGGGGATTTGTCTATGCATAGTGTCAGAAAAGTAACAGAAGATTTGTATTGGGTTGGCGGAAACGATCGCCGTCTTGCCCTTTTTGAGAATATTCACCCGATTCCTCGCGGTGTGTCTTATAATTCCTACCTTCTTCTGGATGAAAAAACCGTATTATTTGATACGGTGGATTGGTCGGCTTGCCGCCAGCTCATAGAGAATATCACGTTCCTGTTAAACGGCAGGCCGCTCGATTATGTGGTTGTCAACCATATGGAGCCGGACCACGGTGCGTCCTTGGAAGAGATTCTGCTCCGTTACCCGAATGTAAAGATCATCAGCAGCGAAAAAGCAATCCTGTTCATGCGGCAGTTCGGCTTTACGATTGACGGAAGAACGGAGCAGGTGAAGGAAGGGGATACCTTCTCCTTTGGGAAGCACGAGGTTACCTTTATTGCAGCGCCCATGGTACATTGGCCGGAAGTGCTCGTGACCTATGACAAAACCAACGGCGTGCTGTTTTCAGCGGACGCCTTCGGCTCCTTCGGCGCTCTGAACGGCCAGCTGTTTAACGATGAAGTGAACTTTGACCGCGATTGGATCGACGAAGCGCGCCGGTACTACACCAATATCGTGGGGAAATACGGGCCCCAGGTACAGGCTTTGCTGAAAAAAGCGTCGGGCCTTGCTATTAAGATGATCTGCCCGCTGCACGGGCCGGTCTGGCGCACCGATTTGGGCTATTTCCTTGACAAATACGATAAATGGAGCCGTTACGAGCCCGAGGAGAAGGGCGTCCTGATCGTTTACGGTTCGATGTACGGGAATACCGAAAGCGCCGCGAACGCCCTCGCCGCAATGCTGGTGGAAAAGGGGATTAAGAATGTTGCGGTATACGATGTTTCCAACACCCATGTCTCCTATCTGATTTCCGAAACCTTCCGGTACAGCCATGTGGTTCTGGCTTCGGTAACATATAATCTCGGAATTTATCCCCCCATGCACAATTATCTGATGGATATGAAAGCGCTGAACATGCAGAACCGTACTTTTGCAATTATGGAAAACGGTTCCTGGGCCTGCAAGTCCGGCACGCTGATGCGGGACTTCTTGGAAAACCAGCTCAAGAAAATGACGGTTCTCGACGAAAAGGTTACGTTGAACTCCTCGCTGAAGGAAGAAAACATTCCGGATTTGGAAGCGCTTGCAGACAGCCTTGTTGAGTCCGTTAAGGCGAAGCAATAGGCTTTTCCGTGTCCTTTTAAAATACAAAACCCCCGGTACAGCCGGGGGTTTCTTGGCGCATATGGTATGGGGCGGCGCCTTTCTGCAAAAAAACGGCGCGATTGATTTCGCGGGAGGAGCGGTTGTGCATATCCGCTCAGGCGAAAGCGCGCTGGCGGCATCTTTGGTACTTGGAAAACAGAAAAGCAGAGTATGTTCAGGCGAGCATACTCTGCTTTTGTTTTGGAACCGTAATTTCCTATTTCTTTTCAATGCCGCGGGCTTTCCGGACACTATCCGCTGTTTTGCGGGCGATTGTGCTTATCTTTGTTTTTTCGTAGCCGCGAATGTAAGAATACAAATCGTCCTGAATCGGGTCAAGCCATTTTTTATCAATGCACTCAAGCCCTTTGGAAATACCGAAGAGCGTCAGAATCTGAGCCGCGTTGCAGTCAACGTCCTGTCCGACCATGCTGATCATATTCAGGCAGGTTTCAAAGTCGTCGTTGCAGAAATACAGGGCGATGACCTCCGCCGCTGCGTTCGGATACGCGTGAATCCAGTTGTATTCCATGTATTTTTTCTCGCAGACTTTCCATGCGGACATATAATCCTTCGATTGCTCGCACAGCTCCCAAGCGGAGTGAACAACCTTGTAGTACTCGCTGTCTTTTGGAATCATGTCAATCGCCTTGCGCACGATTTCCTTCATGCTCTTTTCGCAGAAGGCCATGGAACACATTACGGCGTTGAAGATTTCGCCCAGAACGCCGTTGTTATGATGGGAAACAACGCCGTCGCGGAAGGCCAGCTCCGCCGCGCGACACGGGTCCGCCGGGGCACACATGCCGCAGATTGCGCCGCGCATCTGTGCGCCGATCCACTCGCGGAACGGATTGGAACGGTATCCGCTTTCCGGCGGGTATATCCCGAGCATGATGTTTTTCAGAGCGATGTCTTCGGCGGACCAGCCGGACGGAATCAGAGCCGCCCATTCCTCCGCAATATCGGCAGAGGTGACCTGATAGCCCTTTTTCGAAAAGGCCTCCAGGAACGCCACTTCATAGGTAATGTCGTCATTGTAGGTGCTCGGCTTGCGAACATAGTCATGAATCTCACCGAAGGCTTCTTTTATATGAGCGGAGTCGTAGCCTTCGATCGCGGTACCGACCGCGGCGCCGATGATCTGGGCAACCCAGCCCGCGTAAATTTTCTGATCGAATTCGTCCGATTGCACGTCGTGCGGCTGGTAATAGTAAAAGTTTACAGCGCAAGCATATTTATCGAAATTGTCGTAAATCCGGTATTTCCAGTAAGGATGCCCGTCGATCGGTTTTGCTTCATTTAAAAGGCGGAAAACACGCGAGGTCAGGCGGTACAGCGTTGCTTTATCCTCTTTTTTCCTTGCCTCCAGGGCCTGCGGAATCAATTTCTCGGCTTCCGTTACGTCGTAACCCATGTTGTACATGGACTGGATACCGGAGAGAAGTACAATCTCCGGTGCGTAGGAACCCGGAACATGGCTCCCCCAAAGGAGCTTGAGTGCGTTCCAGTTTCCTTCGTCAACATCAAAAGCATTTTCCCATGTCTGTTCCTCTTCCTTCAAAACAACGGGTACCGCGTTGGAAATTAATTCATGGTTATATTCGTAAGCGCGTTTCATTTATTTTCCTCCCTTTCATTATCAATTGATTCTATTGTGTACGGTAATGGTTCATCATTTCCTTGAGCAGATTCAGATAGGCCGCATGGTTTACTTCCACGCCAACGGAGCAGTTGAGCGGCTTATCCTTGCAGACATGGTCAAAATCCACAACGGTGCGGCCCATGTTCAGGCTGCTGGCGGTTTCAACGGCAACATAATAGTCTTTGCACTCCATAACGGACGGGTCGAGCACGTATGCTACGGCAAGCGCGTCGCTGAGGACGATATAATCTCTGTCGGAGCTTCGGTAAGCCTTCAGCACAAAGTCCCACAGGAAGGAGCAGTCCTTGGTGTACGGCGTGTCGATTGCCTTCAGCTGTTCAAGGTTATCCGGGGTAAGCCGGGACTTCATCGTTGCATTCCAGCCGACCATCACAAGCGGCGTTCCCGAACGGAAGACAATTTTGGCGGCAAGCGGGTCGGCCACCGCGTTGAATTCGCCGTAGGGAGAGATGTTCCCAATGTCGCTGGTGCCTCCCATAATGACGATCCTGTGGATTAATTTGTGCAGGTCTGGGTATTTCAAAAGCGCAATCGCAATATTGGTGAGCGGCCCGATGGCAATAATTTCGAGCCTGCCGTTTTCCTTAACGGCGTGTTTATAAATAACATCCCATGCATAGTCAGGGGAAAGGGCTTTCTTTTTTTCTGTTTTTAACACAAGGTTTCCAAGTCCGTTTTCGCCGTGAATATGGCCGGCGGTGTGCGGCGGCGTATTGAGCGGCTGTTCCGCTCCCTTTGCAACTTCGCAATCCATGTGAAAATAAGAGGCGATATCCAGGGCGTTCTTTGTAACAATCTCCGCCTTCTGATTGCCGGCAACGCTCGTGACTGCCTTAATATCCAGCTTATCCGAGCTGTTTGCAAGCATCAGCGCGAAGAAGTCGTCAATGCCCGGATCTGTATCAATGATAACCGGAATTCGTTCCACGTTTCGCACCTTCTCTCAATCGTATTTATTCACTGCATCGATCACCATATTCACCAGTTTTTCCCGGTCGATGCCCAGTAAAACATCGGTGTTGGGCGTGCGCCCGCTGACGCCGATAAAGTCCGTTACGGTGCAGCCGGTTGTGAATTCGCCGCAGGTGTCAATTG
>JAAYWU010000166.1 GCA_012516295.1 Clostridiales bacterium
CTTTCTGCTATGCTTTAGAAAAAGGAGGATTTGCGAATGGACAAAAGAGTAAAAGCGTTCCTGAACGACCGGTTCGGCATGTTCATCCATTGGGGGCTCTACGCGATTCCCGCCCGCGGCGAATGGGTGCAGAGCTATGAACGCATGGATGCAGAAACCTATCGGAAGTATTTTGACGCGTTTGACAGCACGGATTGTAATCCTAAGGAATGGGCCAAGCTGGCGAAGGAAGCGGGTATGAAATATGCGGTGCTGACCGCGAAGCACCACGACGGTTTCTGCCTGTTTGATTCGAAGCTGACGGATTTCAGCTCGGTACACGCGAAGGGCGGGCGTGATCTGGTTCGGGAATTTGTCGAGGCATTCCGCGCGGAGGGGCTCAAGGTTGGTTTGTATTACTCCCTTCTGGACTGGCATCATCCGGATTATCCCGTTTACCACGACAAGCAGCATCCCATGCGCGACAACGAAGCGTACCGGGATAAGCCGCAGGATTTTCAGAATTACGTCCGCTATTTTCATGAACAGGTGCGGGAGCTGCTGACGAATTACGGAAAGATTGATTTGCTGTGGTTTGATTTTTCGTATCAGGATGCGGTGAACGATATGTCCGGCGAAAAGTGGGAAGCGACGAAGCTGGTAAAGATGGTTCGTGCGCTGCAGCCCGATATCGTTTTGAACGACCGTCTGGGCGGGCACACCGGCTCGATTTTCCCGACCCTCCAGTACGGCGACTTTGTTTCCCCGGAGCAGTACCTTCCGAAACACGGGATGCTGGATGCGAATGGCGAAGCGCTGCCGTGGGAGGCCTGCATTACCTTAAATAATAACTGGGGCTACTGTTCCGCCGATCGGGATTACAAGCAGCCAAAGGACATAATCCGCGCGCTGGTGGAATGCGTAAGCAAGAACGGGAACCTGATTGTGAATGTCGGCCCCGACGCGCGCGGGGAGATACCGGAAGAATCCGTTCGGATTCTGCGTGAGGTCGGGCAATGGATGCGCAGGAACGGAGACAGCATTTACGGCTGCCGCGCCGCCGATTTTGAAAAGCCGGAGTGGGGACGCTTTACCCAGAACGGGAAAAAATTGTATGCACATATCTTCGAAAGGGGAATCGGGCCTGTTTTTCTTGAAGGAATGTCCGGAAAAATCCGTTCCGCGCGCTATCTGCACGATTTGTCCGAAGCGGATATCCGCCTTCCGTGGAACCAGCCGGACAATCGTACGGACGCTTTTTTGAATCTGCACGCCAACCGTTTGCCGGATGAACGGGACACAGTAGTGGAGCTGACACTTGTTTGATAAAAATAGATGAATAAATGCCTAAATTTTCTGCTTTTTCTGTTGACTTCAGACATTTCATTTGATATTATAAACTCAAGTTAATAAACTGAGTTTAAAAACAGCAGGCAACGCAAGAATGATTTCTGCGCTGATTTGTAAAATACCGCGGAAAATGTCGAAAAATAGTGGGCGCGATGCTGATTTTTGGTTTCCATATGCTAACATGATGTTAGCATTAACCGCTTCTGCGCCCGGTTTCCGCATAAAATTCGTTTCCCCTTTCCGGCAGTTATTTTTGTTAGCATTGTCCGGTACCCCAAAAACCGGGCAATACGAATAATAATGTAAATGCGAACAAAAGGAGTGGAATTATGAAAATTCGAAAAAAGGCAGTTGCGATTATTTCGCTGGCTTTAGCTGCCGCAATGCTGTTCTCAGCGTGTGGATCAGGCTCAACGGCTTCCGGGTCTCAGGCACAGAGCACCGGGACAAGCACAGAAGCAAAATCCAAGGACAACGATCTTGTAATTGCAATGTCCGAATCCGTACTGACCCTTGACCCGCACAACCTGACATCGACGATGTCTATTTCCGCAAACCGCACCATGTACGAAAACCTTCTGACCTTTGACAAGGACATGAAGAACATCGTGCCGCAGCTCGCGAAATCCTACGAGGTTTCGAAGGACGGGCTGGTGTATACCTTCCACCTTCAGACAGGCGTGAAATTTACGGACGGCACGGACTTCAATGCCGCAGCCGTTAAGGCGAACATTGATCGCTGCATGGACGAAAAGAACAATCTGAAATCCTTCCGTTATTTTACGAAGGTAAAAGAGGTAAAATGCCCGGATGCCAATACCGTGGAAATTACCTTGAAAGAACCCTACAGCGTGTTTGTTAATAAGCTCACAAACTTTGGCATTATCAGCCCCAAGGCGATTAAAGAGGGCGTAACGCTGAATTCCAAAGCGGTCGGCACCGGCCCCTTCAAGCTGAAAGAATGGGATCAGGCGGACCATCTGATCGTAACCCGCAACGACGATTACTGGGGTGAAAAGCCCGGCGTCGATTCTATTACCTTTAAGGTCGTTCCGGAAGCAGGTTCCCGTATCGCCATGCTCCAGACGGGCGAAGCCGACATGATTTACCCGATTCCTCCGGAGCAGATCAAATCGATCGACGGCACAAAGGACATTAAAGTGGAATCCGTGCCTTCCAACATTGTCGACTATGTAACGCTGAACATGAGCCACAAGCCGTTCGACAATATCAAAGTCCGCCAGGCTATGAACTACGCAATCGACAAGGATGCCTTCATTAAAGCGGTTTACGGCGGCTACGGCGACCACGCAACTTCCCCGATTGCTTCCACAACCCAGTATTACAGCAAGCAGGAGGAATATGCGTTCAATATCCAGAAAGCCAAGGACCTTTTGAAAGAGGCGGGGTATCCGGACGGGTTCAAAACGACCATCTGGGCGGACAACACCTCCGACTCTGTAAAGGGTATGCAGTTTATTAACCAGCAGCTCGCTCAGATCGGCATTACCGCAGAGGTTGTACCGATGGAAGGCGCGACGCTGAACGCGAAAATCAATGAAGCGCAAACCGCGGCGGAATCCAAGATTGACATGTGGTTTGTAAACTGGTCCCCGTCCAGCGGCGACGCGGACGGCGCAATGCGCGGACTGTTCTACAGCAAGATGGCTCCCCCGGCAAACGCCAATACGGCTTATTACAACAATCCGACCGTTGACAAATTGTTAGATCAGGGCCTTTCCGAAACTTCTCCGGAAAAACTGGCGTCCATCTATGCGGAAGCGCAGAAGACCATCTGGAACGACGCTCCGTGGCTGTTCCTCGGCCAGCGGGTCGTACAGTACGGCATCAAGAGTTATGTAAGCAATGTTTATATGATGGCGGACGGTTCCATTAGCTGCGCACAGGCAACGCTCGCCCACTAATTTTTGCATCTGGAAAGGGTTTGGTAACTACAGGGTTACCGAACCCTTTTTAAGAATCATTGACTGGAGGTCGTCAATTGGGTCGTTATTTTTTGAAAAGAGTATTGGGGACCATCCCCCTGATGCTGGTGATTTCCTTTATTATCTTTATGTTCGTACACATGATTCCCGGCGATCCGGCCCGGATCATGGCGGGCAAGGACGCTACTTTGGAGGAAATTAACCGGACGCGTCAGGCTTTGGGACTGGATCAGCCCCTGATGAAGCAATATCTTATGTATCTTGACCGGATGTTCCACGGGGATCTTGGAACTTCCACCACAACCGGACAGAGTGTGGCCGAAATGATCGGTCCGCGCTTTCTGCCGACCTTTACCCTGGCGGGGTGCGCGTTGGTGTGGTCCCTGATTATCGGGGTGCTTTTAGGCGTGCTCTCGGCGGTTATGCGGGGCAAGTGGGAGGACTACATAGGAATGCTGATTGCCATTTCCGGCATTTCTATACCGGTCTTCTGGCTTGGGCTGGTTCTCATCCAGATTTTCTCCGTACAGTTAGGGTGGCTGCCGACCGGGGGGCTGGACAGCATGCAAAGCTATATCC
>JAAYWU010000167.1 GCA_012516295.1 Clostridiales bacterium
CTAATTATAGTAAAATAATAGACAGCATATAGGAAAAGCTGTTTTTAAGGATGGTTTAGGTGTTTGGTTATATAAGGCCGCAAAAATCAGAAATGCTTGTTCGGGAATACGAACAGTACAAGGCTGTGTACTGTTCGCTTTGCCGCCAACTTGGGAAAAGCTATGGGATGATGGCGCGCCTTACATTAAGTTACGACTGTACGTTTTACGCATTGGTGCAAATCGCGTTCGGCGCGGATTGCCCCGGTTTTAAAAATGGACGTTGTGTTGTTAATCCGTTGAAAAAGTGTGCATACTGTAACGCGGGCGAAAATGAATTGATTGCCGCTTCCGCGTTATCGGTGATCATGACGTATTATAAAATAAAGGATGACATTGCGGATTCCCGCTTTTGGGGGAAGCTTCGTTCCGCTTTGCTGTTGCCCTTTGCGGCCCGCGCACACAAAAGGGCGGCTCGTGATTTCCCGTGGATGGATGCCATCGTTTCCAAGTCGATTCAGATGCAGTATGAAACGGAGCACAGGGACAACCCTTGCATTGACGCCTGTGCGGAACCTACTTCGGAAATGCTTCGGCGGGTTTTTGAATCCATTGCCGGGGAACCGGAAGATTCGGAAAGTGCGAAGGCCCGTGTTCTTCGTCAGTTTGGTTATTATCTTGGACGATGGGTCTATTTAATCGATGCTGCGGATGATATTGAAAAGGATATTCGATTTGCTTCTTTTAATCCTTTTGTATTAAAATTTCAATTAAATGAATCGAGTACGCAGGAAGAACTGGAGAAAGTAAGAGATTACGTAAATCGGGTATTAAATCTTACACTTTCTCAGCTCATAGCCGCATTAAATATCATGGATTTAAATTGTTTCGGGCCTATCATTGATAATGTTGTAAAAAAAGGTCTGCCGCAAATACAAAAAGAAATACTGTTTAAGAAGGAGAAAATGCATGTCGGATCCTTATAAGGTATTAGGAGTTTCACCAAACGCTACAGATGACGAAATAAAAAATGCTTATCGCGAGCTTGCGAAAAAATACCACCCCGATAATTACTCCGGAAGTCCGATTGCCGATTTAGCCGGTGAAAAGATGAAGGAAATTAACGAGGCTTATGATACCATTATCGGGCAGCGAAAGCAGCAGAAAAATGGAGGGTATTCTTCCTATAACACTACAAATGGCGGATATACAAATCCGGGTTATGGATATTATTCGAATTCGGGATTCGGCGACGTTCGGAATTTAATCATGCTCGGCCGGATTGCGGACGCGGAACAGATTTTGGACGGCGTACCGCCGGAAAACAGGAATGCAGAATGGTATTTTTTGAAAGGGACCGTCCTGTATAAGCGCGGCTGGCTCGAAGAAGCATACAACTGCTTAGCAAGAGCATGCCAAATGGATCCGGGCAATGGGGAATACCGCGCGGCCATGAATCAGGTGATGAACCAGCGCAACGGTGCGTATGGCGGGTATAATCCCAACGTCACATATGCCAACGGCTGCAGCGGCTGCGATATCTGTTCGTCGCTGCTTTGCGCGGACTGTTGCTGCGAATGCATGGGCGGGGATTTAATCCCATGCTGTTAACAGCATTTAGGGGGGATGTCCTTTGACGAATAGTTTCCGCTTGGCTTTTTGCGGAATTGCGACGGCATTGTGTACACTGCTGATGTTTCTAACCGGAATCATATCGATCGGAACCTATGCGTTTCCGGCGCTGGCGGGCGTGTTGCTGATTGCAGTTGTGATCGAGTTTGGGAAGACATGGGCATGGTTGGTTTATGCTGCTGTTTCGGTGCTTTCGCTGTTCCTTGCAGGGGATAAGGAAGCCGTGGTACTATTTATCTTTTTCTTAGGGTATTACCCCATTTTGAAATCGCAGATTGAAAAAATTCATAACAGGGTGGCAGCCTATATTTTAAAATTTTCTGTATTTAACGTATCGATGGTTGCCTGTTTCTTTCTCAGCATCAAGCTGCTGTCCGTACCGGAAGATAGTTTTACCGTTGCGGGGATATACCTTCCGTGGGTATTCCTGCTCATAGGAAATATTATTTTTGCAGTATACGATTACGCACTATCCCTGTTGGTTGTTTCCTATTTCCAGCGGTTTCATCCGTATTTCCGTAAATGGTCAAAATAAAGGTTTGCCCCGAAGGGGGCTTTTTTTATTGGGAATCCGCATTAAAATGAATTGAAAAGTGTCCCTTCCTGCAAAATAACGGAAATATACTTGATTTTTAAGCGATTTCGAATTAATATGAATAACAGGAGTTGGTTGAATGAATAATTTATTAATTACCAGAATCAGAAACAAGATGAAGGAATTTTCGAAAGGACAAAAATTAATTGCAAAATATATTGAGGAACATTACGATAAAGTTGCGTTTATGACCGCTTCGAAACTGGGAGCGACTGTGGGCGTGAGCGAATCGACGGTTGTCCGTTTTGCTACGGAAATCGGCTATACGGGGTATCCCGAATTGCAGCAGGCCGTGCAGGAAATGATTCGCAGCAAGCTGACCTCCGTTCAAAGGATGGAGGTTACCGCAAGCAGGATCGGCGACGCCGATATTCTTGATTCCGTATTTAATCAGGATATCGAAACCATCCGCAGAACGATGGAGGAAATACCGCACGAGGATTTTTACCGTTCGGTAGACGCGATTGTCGCCGCGCGCAAAATTTATATTCTCGGGGCAAGAAGCTCGCTTGCCTTGGCGACGTTCCTCTACAATTATTTTAATTTAATTTTCGAAAATGTCCTTTTGGTAAAGTCAACCAGCGAAGGTGAGATTTTTGAACAGATGATCCGGGTGGACGAGCAAGATGTTGTTATTGGAATCAGCTTTCCCCGTTATTCCCGGAAGGCGGTTAACGCTATGAACTTTGCCCACAAGCGCGGGGCGACGGTAATTGCCATTACGGACAGTCCGCTTTCTCCTCTTGCGAAAGAGGCGGATTACGCCCTGCTTGCCCGTAGTGACATTGCTTCGATTGTGGACACGCTTGTAGCGCCGCTCAGTTTGATCAATGCACTAATTGTAACCACCTCACTAAAAAAATCCGGAGAGCTTACACAGGTATTTAAGCGCCTTGAGGATATATGGGATGAATATGAAGTATATGAAAAGGTAGATGAAAAAGCTAGTGGATCAGCCCTATGATGCGCTGATAATCGGGGGTGGTGCCGCGGGAATGATGGCGGCAGGGACCGCCGCCCGCAACGGCCTACGCGTTTGTCTGTTGGAAAAAAAGGAACGTCTCGGGCGGAAGCTGCTCATTACCGGAAAGGGCAGATGCAATCTTACCAATAATTGCGATATACAGACCTTTATCGCATCGGTTCCGTCAAACGGGCGCTTTCTTTACAGCGCGGCTGCGCACTTTCCGCCGCAGGACACCATCCGCTTTTTTGAAGAGCTTGGCGTTCCAACCAAGGTGGAGCGGGGAAACCGCGTTTTTCCGCAGTCGGACAAATCCTCCGATATTGTGGACGCCCTTACGAATTTTGTAAAGCGAAACGGCGCCGACCTTGTTACGGGGGAAGCAAAAAGGCTTTTGCTGAAAGAAGATACCGTCCATGGGGTACAGCTTTCGGGCGGGGCTGAAATAGCAGCGAAAAATGTGGTCGTATGCTGTGGAGGTGCTTCCTATCCCGCGACCGGCTCCACCGGCGACGGTTACCGCCTTGCAAAGCAGGCAGGGCACACCGTAACCCCGTTGCGCCCCTCGCTGGTGCCGCTCGTTGTGTCCGGAAACGAGTGCCGGGATATGATGGGCCTGTCGCTGAAAAACGTATCGATTACGGTAATGGATACGAAAAAGAAAAAAACAATCTATAC
>JAAYWU010000168.1 GCA_012516295.1 Clostridiales bacterium
CCTTCTCGACGCGCTTCGGAATACCGAGGGCGACGAGGTGAAAATACAGCTCAACGGCGCGTTAAGCCCAATGAAAATTTTACCGCGGGAAGGCAATTCCTATCTGTTTCTGGTATTGCCTGTCCGCCTGAAGAGCGAGGCTTGATATGAAAACAGAAAAAATAGCGATCAATACGGAATTTATCCGTCTTGACGCGCTTTTAAAGCGTGGCGGTGCGGTGGACACCGGCGGCCAGGCAAAATTCGCGGTACAAAACGGTGAAGTAAAGGTCAACGGCGAAGTCTGCACGATGCGCGGCAAGAAGATGCGCCCCGGCGATAAAGCGGAATTCCATTCTGTAATCTATGAGGTGTGCGAAGGGTGATCATCCGGCGCCTGGATTTTCACAATTACCGGAACCTGAAAGCCGGGCAGATGGAGCCGCACGCCGGCGTCAATCTCATCAGCGGGCCGAACGCGCAGGGAAAAACCAATCTTCTGGAAGCAATCTGGCTTTTTACGGGCGGCCGCTCCTTCCGGGGGGCGAAAGACGCCGACCTGGTTCTGCGCGGGGAGCAGAGGGCGGAAATTAACATCGGCTTTTCCTGTGAAGAACGCGAACAAACGGCGCAGATCGCTATTTTGAACGGGCGCAGGAACGCCGTCTTAAACGGCGTTCCGCTGAAACGGGCTTCCGGCCTGATCGGGCGTTTTTTCGCCGTGCTCTTTTCACCGGAGCATCTTTCGCTGGTGCGCGAGGGCCCGTCCTTCCGGCGCAATTTTATCGACGCGGCCCTTTGCCAGGTAAAACCCGGGTATGCCGCGCTTTTATCCCGTTACAACCGGACGCTTGTCCAGCGCAACGCGCTTTTAAAAGAAATTCCCCGGCATTCCGCGCTTTTGGATACGCTCGATGTCTGGGATGAACGGCTCGCGGCCCTCGGCGAAAGCGTGATGAAGGGCAGAGCGGGTTATCTTGAGAAAATAAGGGAACCGGCGCGAAAAATTTACGCCGGAATCAGTCAAAATAAAGAAACCATCCAACTGGAGTATCAAAAAAGCGCCGAAGACCTGAAACAGGCGCTGCATGCTTCCCGCCGCGATGACATTGCAGCGGGCCACACAAATTTCGGCCCCCATCGCGACGATATGGAAATCACGATCAACTCTCTGTCCGCGCGGACCTTTGGCTCGCAGGGGCAGAAGCGTTCCGTTGTGCTTGCCTTAAAGCTTGCGGAGGCGGAGCTGCTTTTCCGGGAAACCGGCGAAAGGCCGGTGATCCTTCTCGACGATGTTATGAGCGAGCTGGATTCCGGAAGGCAGGATTACCTGCTGAACCATCTGACCGATTGTCAGGTTTTTATTACCTGCTGCGAACCCGACGCGGTAAAACAGCTTCGGGATGGCGCCCTGTTTTTTATGGACGGGGGCGTCCTAAGCAAAAAATGAGAGGTTTTTCGTATGTATCTTCATCTTGGGCAGGACACAGTGATTAAAGTGAGTGATATTGTGGGCATATTCGATATGGAAACATCTACCATCTCCAATACGACCCGCGATTATCTTTCCGCCGCGCAGAAAGCGGGAAGGGTTGTGAATGTTTCCATGGAAATGCCAAAGTCCTTTGTGCTTTGCTGCGACAAAAACAACAGGGTGAATGTATATATTACACAGATTTCCTCCGTAACTCTTCTGAAACGGACGGGTTTTATGGATGAAATTGCAAATGTATGAAAGATCAGGTGTATGAGAAATGAAAAAATTCCGAAAGTCTAGATGTCCGCACTGCGGAATGAAACTGGGGTTTCTTCAAACCTGGTCCATTAAAACGCAGGGAGAATTCCAATGCCCGAAATGCGGCGGCTTTTCCGATATTGAACTGGACCCCTCGACTTATGGGCTGTCTATTTTTGCAATTATTCTGAGCGGTCTGATTTACCTTATCCGCATGCTTGCCGTAAAATCGCTCAGCCTTTCTTCGATTTTCCTTGCCGTGCTGCCTTATCTCGCGTTTTATCTGATTTCGGTTTACCTTGTCCGGCTGCGGAAACCGGAAACCGGCAGAAGAGCGCCGGCGCAGCCCCGCGCTGCCTATGCGGTGTCCCAAAACCGGTATACCAGAAGGCCGCGGGACCCGAACATCGACAAGACAATCGTTGTCGATAATGTTTCCAAATACAGAAGATAGCAATTGCTTTTTCGTTTGAATAAAAGCATTTTATATATACAACTTGTATAATAACTGGAGGGTTAAACTTGGAGTTTAGCGAGATTACGCAGTCAGGACAAAAATACGACGAAAATCAAATACAGGTACTTGAAGGCCTGGCCGCGGTCCGGAAGCGCCCGGGAATGTATATCGGCTCCACCGGTCCGCGCGGGTTGCACCATCTTGTTTATGAAATTGTAGACAACGCGATTGATGAAGCGCTTGCCGGTTTTTGCGATAAAATCGAGGTTAAGATTTTGCCTGAGAATATCATCAGCGTTACGGACAACGGGCGCGGCATTCCGGTCGGGATTCAGCATCAGCTGGGAATCCCCGCCGTGACCGTTGTTTTCACCGAGCTGCACGCGGGCGGCAAATTCGGCGGCGGCGGGTACAAAGTTTCCGGCGGCCTGCACGGCGTCGGTGCATCGGTTGTCAACGCGCTTTCCGAATGGCTGGAAGTTGAAGTTTACAACGAAGGAAAAATTTATTACCAGCGCTTCGAGCGCGGCAAGGCGGTAACGGAGCTGGAGCAGCGCGGCGATACCGCCCTTACCGGAACGCATGTCACCTTTAAGCCGGACGCGGAAATCTTTCATGAAACCACGGTTTACGATTACGAAACGCTCCAGACCCGGCTGCGCGAGCAGGCGTTTTTAAACGCCGGCATCCACATTATGCTTACCGATCTGCGCGACCCGGACAATCCGGTGAGCAACAGCTATTGCTACAGCGGCGGCATAAGCAGCTTCGTGGAATATATCAACAAGAAAAAAGCGGTGGAGGTCATCCACCCCGATATCATCCATTTTAGCACCACGGCGCCGGACGGCTCTGCTTCGGCGGAGGTCGCCATGCAATACAATGATTCTTACAACGAACTTATGCTTTCCTTTGCCAACAATATCCATACAACGGACGGCGGAACGCATGAGGAAGGTTTTAAGCGCGCGCTCACCCGTGTTATGAACGACTACGCGCGGAAATATAATATTCTCAAGGAAAATGAAAAGAACCTTTCGGGTGATGATGTCCGCGAAGGTTTGACGGTCATTATCAGCGTGAAAATGAAGGACGCCCAGTTTGAAGGGCAGACCAAGGCTCGTTTGGGCAATACGGAAATCGGCACGCTGGTCAGCAACCTGATCAGCGAAAAAATGGCTGCGTATCTGGAGGAAAACCCCTCCACTGCAAAGGCGATTTTCGACAAGGCGATGGCCGCCTCCCGCGCGCGCGACGCCGCCCGGAAGGCCCGCGACCTTGTCCGCCGCAAGTCCGCGTTGGAAAATGCCGCCCTTCCCGGAAAGCTGGCCGACTGCCAGAGCCGCAACCCGGAGGAGACGGAAATTTACATCGTCGAGGGTGATTCCGCCGGCGGGTCCGCAAAAGGCGGGCGCGACCGCAAGTACCAGGCAATCCTTCCGCTTTGGGGCAAAATGCTCAACGTGGAAAAGGCCCGGCTCGACAAAGTGTACGGCAACGAAAAGCTGCAGCCGATCGTTACCGCGCTTGGCTGCGGAATCGGCGATGAGTTTGACATAAGCAAGCTTCGTTACGGGAAAATTATCATTATGGCCGATGCCGATGTCGACGGCTCCCATATCCGTACCCTGCTGCTGACATTTTTCTTCCGTTTTATGAAGCCGCTCGTAGAAGAGGGGCATATTTACCTTGCCCAGCCGCCCCTTTACCGGCTGACCAAGGGGAAAAATCATTACTATGCTTACAGCGACGCCGAACGCGACCGCAAAATGGCGGAGCTTGGCGGAAATTATGAAATTCAGCGTTACAAAGGTCTTGGTGAAATGGACGCCGAACAGCTTTGGGAAACGACCATGAATCCGGAGACCCGTATTATGCTGCGCGTCGAAGTGGAAGACGCCGCCGCAGCCGACGAAGCCTTCACCGTTTTGATGGGTGACAAGGTGGAGCCGCGCCGCGAGTTTATTGAAAGAAATGCAAAATATGTGCAGAATCTGGATGTCTGACCCGGTTGGTTTTACGA
>JAAYWU010000169.1 GCA_012516295.1 Clostridiales bacterium
CACGCTGGTACCGCCGATCACAACCGACGCGATGGCGTCCATATCATACCCGGAACCGGCAACCGGTGTTGCGGTTCCCAAGCGGGAGGACAGTACAATTCCGGCAAGCGCGGACAGCTACAGCCGCAAAAAAGCGATGCTTGCCTGATTTGCAGCAGATGCTGCTTCAATAAAAATCAATGGAGGAATTGATATGAAAAAGCTTACCAGATTTACCAGCCTTGCGCTTGCCCTGATCATGGCCTGCTCCGTAACCGCCTGTTCAAAAGACGGTTCGGGGGCACAATCAAACGCAGAAAACCAGAACGCGGCTTCAGCCGCGGATACCGCGCCGTCGAAAGCGGACGGGGAGCAGAAAAGGATTGCCGTTTTGCTGCCCGGTTCCACCGGGTATTTTGTAGCGACCAAAGCCGGTATGGACAAGGCCGCCAAAGAGAACAATATTAAGCTTGAATATTCCGACGCGCAGTGGGATTCGACAAAACAGCTTTCCCAGGTTGAAGACGCGATTACCAAGGGTGTTGACCTGATTGCTGTCTGCGCCGCGGATGCCGACGCGATCAAACCGGCGATCAAATCCGCAAACGACGCGGGAATTCCGATTCTTGCGTTTACAAACGCCATCGGCGACGACCCGTCGGGAAAATATGACGGCCTGGTTTCCTATGTCGGACAAAGCGAAGTGGCAACCGGAGCCTTGTGCGCGAAAATTGCGAATGACATGCTGGGTTCAAAAGGCGGCAATATTGTTCTTATCGAAGGCCGGCCGGGCACCTATCCGCAGCGTTACCGCCGCAAGGGCTTCACGGATGCCATTAAGGATAACCCGAACATGAAGGTCGTTTACACACAGACGAGCAACTGGGAAAAGGAACAAGCCCTGAAAATTACGGAAGACTTGATCCAGAAGGGCATGAAGTTTGACCTCGTTTTCGCACAGGATGACAATTCCGCAATCGGTGCCGGTAAAGCGCTGAAGGAAGCCGGACTTAAGGATAAAGTCAAGGTGATCGGCTTAGGCGGCAGCATCGACGGCCTGCGCGCTTTGAAGGACGGCGTTATTGACGCAACAACCTTTATGTCCGCGGAGGAAGAGGGGAAACTGGCAATTGAAACGGCAAGCAAGGCCCTCAACGGCGAAAAAGTGGAGCCGGTAACAGAATTGAAGCAGGTGGAAGTAAATGGCGGAAACGTTGATTCCTTCAAAGGCGAATGGTGATTTGAAAGTTTATTTGGGAGTTGATATCGGCGGTACAATGATCAAGTGGGGGCTGATCCGTTCGGACGGCGCGATGCTTGAAAAAGGGCTGATTCCCACAGAGCCGGAGCTTGGCCAGCAGAGTTTTTTAAATAAACTGCTGGGGCTGATTTCCGGAATAAAGGGGCAGGGGATTGCAGGCGTCGGTATCAGTACGGCAGGAATTGTCGATTCCAACAGCGGTACGATTGTCGATGGAATTGAGAATATTCCGTTTTTGAAAAGCGTAAATTTAAAGGCATTTTTAGAAGAAAACACAGGCTTGCCCGTACAGGTTCTGAATGATGTCCGTGCGGCTGCGCTGGGCGAAAAATGGCTGGGCGCCGGGCGGGATTGCGGTACGTTTTTCTGCATGACCATCGGCACCGGTATCGGCGGATGCCTGATGATACACTCCAAAATCTTCGAAGGAGCGCATTTTCGGGCGGGTGAAATCGGCTATTTAGACTACCGGAACGAAAACCAGTATCTTGAAAAGCATTCCTCTGCGAAAGGCTTGCTGGAGGCAGCGAAAGAAGAACTGGGAGAGGATATTTCCAGCCAGGATTTCTTTGCATGCGTGCGTAAGGGAGATCAACGGGCCTGCAGCGTCTTTAACCGTTGGGTTGATAAAATCGGCAGAGCAGTTGCAACAGTCATTATTTTATTCGATCCGCAGAAGGTTATTGTCGGCGGCGGCATCACAGAGCAGGGCAGCCTGCTGCTGGAAGCAATCCGCCGGAAAACCGCGGAATATCTGCCGAACGGGTTTGCAAAGCAGTGCCCCATCGAGCTTGCAAGCTGTAAAAACGGCGCCGGAATGGTGGGTGCGGTTCGCTTCCTGATGGATTCTATGGAATCTTCCGTTACATAATTAGAGTTTCTTCTTTCCATTTGTAAATACCCGCCTTTGCGGCTTTTGCTGTAAAGGCGGGGTTTTTTCTGTGTGAATGGCGGCGCCTGTTTTCCACATTTCCGAAAGAATCCGTTGAAAATAAATCAACCAAAGGAATCGGCCATGTTTTGTTTGCACTTGCAGTTTCGTGTCCGGAAGATATAAAATATAGAATATCAATCAGCTTTCCCGGATTAAGGCGCAATAAGGGGGAATTTCATGCGTTTCCAAATCGTTCAGGGAGATATCACGAAAATGCGCACCGATGCCATCGTAAACGCGGCCAATACTTCTTTATTGGGCGGCGGGGGGCGTGGACGGCGCCATCCATCGCGCGGCGGGGCCGGAGCTTCTTGCGGAATGCCGGACGCTTCACGGCTGTGAAACCGGGCAGGCGAAAATTACGAAGGGGTACCGCCTTCCCGCGAAATACGTGATTCATACGCCGGGGCCGGTATGGCGCGGCGGGAACAATGGGGAGCCGGAACTTTTGCAAAGCTGTTACCGCTCCTGCCTTTTGCTGGCGGCGCAAAACCATTGCCGCTCGGTCGCCTTCCCGTCCATCAGCACGGGCGTCTATCGTTTTCCGCTGAAGCTGGCGGCGGAAATCGCAGTAAAAACCATATTGGATTATTGCCGGGACGACAAAGGAATCGAAGAAGTTTTTATGGTCTGCTTCGATTCCAATACAAAAGCCGTTTACGACGAGGCATTCAAAAAAGAAACAATGGCAATATGAACGCACCCGGGAGGAATGATACCTCCCGGGCGCCTTTTTATTCGGTGTCCTTGGGAAGCCCGTCAAGCATTTTGACCAGCTTCAGGTACTTGTTCAATAATTCCGTACGGTTCTGCTTCATTTGAACAATTTCAAAATGATCAACATTATCAATCGTTTCAATGTAATTCCAAACTCCTTTTTCGGGGTGTCCGTTATAATCTGTCTCGGTGTCTTTTGAGTAAACCTTCGGGCTGGAGGACGAGATTACGCTTACGATCCCGTCGTTTTTCCACCATGAGCGGTCAATGGGGACTTCGCCGAACCGATCGTTTGTGTAACGGCCCATAAAGATGGAGGACCTCCTTAAAGCGTTGCTCATATTGGAATTGGGTACCTGATATCCCGTGATAGGGGATTCATGGGTGTCCAGACAACCGATGGAGAAGTAATAGACGTCGCTCTGCGCGTGGACCCAGGTGTTCAGATCGCCCGCGCCTTCGGGCGAAAGGTCCCAAACGCTCAAATCCTTTGTTTTTTTCCACAGGTTGCTTTTCATAACGCGCTTATAATAGCTGGCGTAGGATTCCCCTTTATTCCTCTTCAGCCCCCACTGGTCCAACTGGAAGTCGATGTTCGCTTCGGAGGGGTCCACAGCGGCGCCGTTCTTTGCCGCCCAGGCCGCATAGAACTGGTTAATCAGCGGCTCCATTTGGTATTTTTTATGGGCGACCTGGCTGCCGTCGTGCGGGGTGGCGATGGTGGTAACGCTGTGTACCCACGACTTGCCGCCGGTAAACAGCGGGCTTAATTCGTCGGACGGGGTTACCCTTTTCTCAGCCGCGCTGCCCTTTTCCAGTAATTGCACAAGGGTGCGGATGGTCTGCCCGCCCATGCTGTGGCCGACCAGGTTGATTTTCCGGATATCGCCGGAAGCAGTTGCTTCCCCGAACTCCTCATAAATTCCGGGGTAGGTGCGGCCGTATCTTGCATGCCCGTATTTTTCGGCATGCGCTTTGCCGTAGTCCACCGTACCGCCTTTCAGGTAAGCGTAAAGCTCGCACGCCCGGTCCCAGTTGCTTGAAATCGGCCCGATGGTTGGAGTATAAACGGTGTATCCTTTGTCGCATAGCCATTCCCGTAAGCTGTCGGAGCCTCCCCAGTAATAAATATCCCTCATCTCATTATTGCCCCAGCCGAAAAGGCCGTGGACCATCACAATGGGATAATGCGCCTGGTCGGTTTCCTTTGGGTAGGCTTGATTTGGCGAAAAAGAGAAGATGCTAGTTAGAGCAAATACCAATACAAGAAGCTTTGCAATGTGCTTTTTCATGAAATTCACCCTTTCAGATTTTTTTATTCGGTAAGGGTGATTCATGCAGCCATACGAACCATCCCCTTTTGTATTTATTCCTATCACGAAAATATATCCTTTCTTTCCGGGGCTTATGACGGTTTTCAGACAAAATACGTAATTTGATAATTAATGAAAAAGGATGGTTGTCTGTAATAATAGTGTTTAATTTTTATACTACAATAATAAATTGCCGGGGTTAAAATCGCTTCGGTTCCCGCTTTCTATTGCGAATTAAAGAAAAAATTAAAAAAAATTAAAAAATTTCAAAAAAAGGGTTGACTAAAGGGGCTGGATTTGGTATTATAGTCAAGCGCCTTACGAAAGACGCCAAACGGAAAAACAAAGCGGACGCCGCAAAAACGCAGAGCGGAAGCGGAGTTTGACCGACCAGGAC
>JAAYWU010000170.1 GCA_012516295.1 Clostridiales bacterium
GTCCTGGTCGGTCAAACTCCGCTTCCGCTCTGCGTTTTTGCGGCGTCCGCTTTGTTTTTCCGTTTGGCGTCTTTCGTAAGGCGCTTGACTATAATACCAAATCCAGCCCCTTTAGTCAACCCTTTTTTTGAAATTTTTTAAAAAAATCAGATTTTTCGCCAAAAACAGCCTCTTTTTGCGCTTTTGGTTCATATATCGAAAATAAAAATGTGCCCGCTCTTGGATAAAACATCATTGTAAGGGAAAAATTCTTTTCAGAGGTGTTTAAGAATGAATAAGAAACTGAAATACATTTGGGCCATTGCTATTGTTTTATTGGTTAATGTCCTTGTCATATCCATCGTAAAAAGCGGGGGCGGTTCGGTCGGCGCGCTTTCAAAACTCGGTTCGCAGGGAAGCGAAGTGCGCAGCATTCAGACCAAACTGCAGGAGCAGGGCTATTATAAGGGAAAAATCGACGGTATTTACGGGACGAACACACGAAACGCCGTAATCCGGTTCCAGAAGGTAAAGGGTCTTACACCGGACGGCATCGCCGGCCCCAAAACCTTAAACGCGCTGGGCCTTGGCGGCTCCGACGGGCTGGGCGGTTTCAGCAGCAACGACATCTCGCTGCTGGCGCGGGTAACTTCGGCGGAAGCGCGCGGGGAGCCGTATGTAGGGCAGGTTGCGGTTGCCGCGGTTATTTTGAACCGTATTGAGCATCCATCGTTCCCGAATACATTGGCGGGCGTAATTTACCAACCGGGCGCATTCAGCTGCATAAACGACGGCGGAATCAACGCACCGGTCGCAGACAGCGCCTACAAGGCCGCGCGCGACGCGATTAACGGGTGGGACCCGTCGGGCGGGGCAATCTATTACTACAACCCGGCAAAAGCCCCCAGCGGCTGGATTTTTTCCCGTCCCGTTATTACGGTTATCGGGGATCACCGTTTTTGCCGTTTACAGCGAAGAAAGGGGCGCCGAGCAAGCTCGTCCGGCGTCCCTTCTTACATATATAAAATAGTTCCATACAGAATAATAGATCAGACTACGGTAACCACGCAGCGGCGAACCGGCTTCTGATTCGGCAGGGTGGAATACACCGAAGTGCAGCCGCGCCCAACGCATTGAATCTTATAATAGTAGCTCGCGCCGATCTTTTTCTGGTACACGGTTTTAACCACGCTGCTGTTGCCGGTGGAAAACGTAGGTTTATCAGAAGCATTTTTCGGCGTGAATTTAAACTGATACGTCTTTCCGACCTTAAGGGTAATCGCCGCACCGGTATCGGAAACAATCGAAGTATCCGTAACCGCTGTGCCGGAAGGCTGGGAAACCGCCTGCGGGCCGAGCGGATATTCCTGATACGAGTAATCCATATCGACCTCACCGTTTATACCGGAAACGCTGCCGGTAAACGTATATTGCCATGTGGTATAGGGACCGCTGTAATTCGGCAGAAGCACGTTCGGGTGGGCGACCCATATATCATAAGCGCTGAGAGAAGATATGGTTTTAAATCGATTCAATATGGTTGTGTTGCTGTACACGCCGGCGCGGTAGCCCGCTTTAATCATCGCGTTGCAGAAGGTTGAAATTATGGAATCGAGCTGGCCTGCCTGCATCTTGGAATGGAAGTCCTGCTCCACGTCCATATAAACCGGATAGTCCAGCTTGCGCCCGTTCAGAATACTGAGGCAGAGCTGCGCCTCCTGCTGGGCTTCGGCTGCTGTTGTGGCGTAGCTGACGTGATATGCGCCGACTTTCAGCCCGTTCGCGGTTGCTCCGTCGTAATTTGCGGCAAAGGTCGCGTCCGTCTGGGATTCGGGCTTCTCTTTACCGTAGCCGCTGCGCAGGATTGCAAAATCCACGCCGTCAGCCTTTACGGCCGCCCAGTCCACCGTTCCCTGGTGCACGGA
>JAAYWU010000171.1 GCA_012516295.1 Clostridiales bacterium
CTTTTACCGGCATCAGGCAGTTGGTGGTAAAGAGCACCGCGCCCGGAATATCCGCAAACTCCTTCTGCTGATTCTGCCATGCGGTTCCAAAATTCCCCTTTAAGTGCGGATAGGCTTTCAGCTTCGGATAGGCGTGCGCCGGAAGCATTTCGCCGTGGGTGTAAATATGGATTCCCTTGCCCTTGGTCTGTTCCAAAAGCAGGTACAAATCGTGCAGGTCGTGGCCGCTGACCACAATGAACGGCCCTTTCTCGATGGTAAGCGGTACGGTGGTGGGCACCGGTGTGCCGTAGGTTTCCGTGTTCGCCCTGTCCAGCAGCTCCATGCATTTGAGGTTCACGGTTCCGGTTTCCATCACAATGGGCAGAAGCTCGTCCATGCCCCAGTCTTCGCCAATCGCAAACAGGCCCTTGTAAAAGAAGCGGTTCACTTCCTTATCGGTATAGCCCAGCATCAATGCGTGGTAGGCATAGGCAGCCATTCCGCGCAGGCCGAACAGAATGAGGGATTTCAGGGAACGGATATCTTCGTTCTCCTCCCACAATTGCTTCATGTTGTAATCGTCGGTGCGGGAACAGGGCGAAGAGCAGCATCCGCAACCGGGAGCCAGCGCGTTTTTCTCCCTGTGGACGGCCTGAATCTGCCGGCGTACGGTTTCGCTGTCAAAGTTTACGTTGGTTATGGTGGTGAACAGCCCCTCCAGCATCGCGCGGTCGGCGGAAGCGCCGGGTTCCTTTCCGGACGCCGCACGCGCAAGGCCGATCAGCGCCCCGGTCAGTTCATCCTGCAAATTGGCGGTGTCCGCCTGCTTGCCGCAGACGCCGGCTTTTCCGGTACAGCCGGTGCACCCGGCCGTTTGTTCGCACTGGAAGCAAAACATATTCGACATTCTTTATTCCTCCTGATTATGTAATGGATTTTCTAGCATTCCGCCCGCCCCTCGCATGGTGAAATGGGAGGGGCGGAAAATCGGATTTATTTATTCGGAAATACTACAATTAAAAACATTTTAAAGCGCTCCGCCGCGTAAACGGCATGCGGCGTCTTGCTGGGCATAATAATCGTTTCCCCCGCGTGAACCGTAAACTTTTCGCCGCCCACGGTAATTTCGCCTTCGCCGTCCAGCGCAACCACCATCGCGTCCCCTTCTGACTCGTGGGTGCTGATTTCCTCTCCCTTGTCGAACGCAAACAGGGTCAGGCTGAGCGCACCGTTCTGCGCCAGCGTCTTGCTGACGATCTGCCCCGGCTGATAGCCCACCTGTTCCGCCAACGGGAGCACCTGTGCGAAATCAATGTTCTTAATATACTTGTCTGCCATTTTTCTTCCTCCTTATGCTTCTTCTAAAATTTCTCCATCGGTGGATATGGTGACAACCTGCCAAGGAATCAGCTTGCCGCAGTTCATCAGCGCGCTCTTTACCGCGTTGACGATACCGCCGCAGCAGGGAACTTCCATCCGCACCACCGTAATGCTCTTGATTTCATTGTTCTTTAAAATTTCCGTAAGCTTTTCGGCGTAGATTCCCTCGTCCAGCTTCGGGCAGCCGATTAAGGCAATCCGGTTTCTGATAAAACGGTTATGGAAATCGCCGTAAGCGTATGCTGTGCAATCTGCCGCAACCAGCAGGTTCGCGTTCTCGTAAAACGGCGCTTTCACCGGGAGCAGCTTCATCTGTACCGGCCATTGCATCAACTGGCTTTTTGCCTGCGACGGAGCGCTTGCCGCCGCGGGCGCCGCCTCGCGCGAAATGGCTTTTGCGCGGGAGCCGGGGCATCCGCCCGAATGGCAGGGGCTATTCTGCTTCACGGCCTCCTGGTGCCTTTTCACGGATTCCTCGTCATACGCCGCCGCTTCCCTTTCAATAAAGGAGATTGCCCCGGTCGGGCAGACCGGCAGGCAGTTCCCTAATCCGTCACAGTAATCGTCGCGGATCAGCTTCGCTTTCCCGTTGACCATCGCAATGGCCGATTCTTTACAGGCATTGGCGCAAAGGCCGCAGCCGTTGCATTTATCTTCATCAATATGGATAATCTTACGTATCATAAAAACACCTCTGTTTCAATTTTTGGATTTCCTTTACTTTCTGGCCCTAGTGTACTATACTTTAAAAAAGATTTCTGTTGCAGGCGCAACAAAAAAAGAAAAGAAGTGATTTTTATGAACGAAATAACTATTTTAAAAAGGAATAAATTGTTTGCGAATATAAAGGAAGCGGACATCCCCGCTATGCTGAAATGCCTTGGGACACGGCGCCAAAGCTTTCAAAAAGGCGAATATATCTGTATGGCGGGCCGGACGGAACCTGCCGTAGGCATTCTGCTTTCCGGCGAAGCACAGATCACAAAGGAAAACCGGCTGGGGGACGCAATGATCGTCGGCACAATCCGGACCGGCGACCTGTTCGGGGAGGTTTACGCCTGCATGGGGAAAAGCGTGCTGCCGGTTTCCGTTGTCGCGCTTGGGAAATGCGACGTGCTGCTCCTGCATGTGGAACGGATTATCCACACGTGCCAAAGCGCCTGCCCGTTTCACCAGCAGCTCATCACAAACCTGTTGCGGATTATGGCGGAGAAAACCGCCATGCTGAGCCGGAAAATGGAATTTATCGCTTACAAAACCATCCGGAGCCGCCTGGAAGCCTATTTTTACGACCGGATGGAGCAATGCGGTTCCAACGAATTTATTATCCCGCTGAACCGGAACGAACTCGCCGACTATCTCTGCGTGGACCGGAGCGCCATGTGCCGCGAGCTTTCGCATATGAAAGCCGACGGGCTTCTGGATTATAAAGGAAACCATTTTTACTGGCTGAAAAAAGACGGTTAAATGAAAAGGATTCCGCCGCTTTGAAAGCAAGCGGAGAATCCGTTGTGGAATATTCCGGAAGAGCCCCTTCTCTGCTAAGCTTTCCGTTTCCGGGGGAATCGGCACTTTACATTTCCGCCATGCGCAGCATTTCGTCCGGGTTCCCGATTCCCTGCATGAAATCGCCCCGCATCAGCTTCATGACGGTCTTTTCATCCTGAATTTCCTTCGCGGTGCGGATGCCCGCGCGGCGGATAAACGGAATGGACGGGCACCAGCCCTGAACGGCATGCTGCAAAAGGCAATACCCCACCGCGCCGGTAAACAGGAAGGTGATCCGGTTGGTGCGCTGGATGATCCCCCGAATAAAATCCAGAATGCTCGCATCCAGCACGCCGTCCCGGATTTGGCCCAGCAGGACCCCGAACTCGTCCATCATCACCACGAGGCGTTGATCTCCCAGGCAGCTATCCAACAGGTCGCAGAGACCCAAGAAAGCCTGGAAGGGATTTTCCTCATACGCC
>JAAYWU010000172.1 GCA_012516295.1 Clostridiales bacterium
ATAGTGTATAATCAATGTATAGGTAAAGTGAGAGAGAGGGTTAAGCAAAAAGGGGGCGGTTCTGCCAAATGAAAGTTATTAAAAACAGAAAACCCAAAAGGAGTCTTTTGCTTCGTCTTGCTGTTTTTTCATTTGCGGTGTACGCCACGATCGCGCTTATCAACCAGCAAATCCTGATCAGTCAAAAACGTCAGGAGTTGGATGCAATTAAACAAAAAATTGCTATCCAGCAAATGAAAAATGAAGATATAAAACATGCTTTACAGGCTGGGGCCAATGAAAACAGCGATTATATTGAGCGTGTTGCACGGGAAAGGCTTAATTTTGCAAAGCCGGGAGAGCGCGTGTTTGTCAATATTGCGGGGAATTGATCTCTCTAATTTTTAAGGAGGAAATCACTTACATATGCAGCTTGAGGTAGGAACCATCCTGGAGGGTAAAGTTACGGGGATTACAAAATTCGGTGCCTTTGTTGAATTACCGGGAGG
The DNA here is from genome assembly GCA_012516295.1 of Clostridiales bacterium. GTDB lineage: Bacteria > Bacillota > Clostridia > Oscillospirales > Acutalibacteraceae > Caproiciproducens. Next base: position 489 of record JAAYWU010000172.1, read on the forward strand.
AAAAACCGGTATGGTTCACATTTCGGAGGTAGCTCCCACTTTTGTTAAGGAAATCCGCGATTTTGTAACCGAAAATCAAATTGTAAAAGTAAAAGTTTTGAGCATCAGCGAGGATGGAAAAGTAAGCCTTTCCATGAAGAAGGCGGTTGCGCCCGCGCCAAAGAACGGCACGCCGGCTCCTCGTTTGGCACGGCCAGGAAATTATGAATGGCAGAGCCGAAGAAACGAATCTGCCAGCTTTGAGGATATGATTTCCAAGTTCAAGCAGACAAGCGATGAAAAGATTTCCGATCTTAAAAGATGCGTGGAATCGAAACGAGGCGGATTTTCGAAGCACGGTTCCAAAATCAACTGATATAGTTTTAAGCGGAGTGTGGCGCACTCCGCTTTTTTTGGAGGTATACAATGTTCATTACGCATGCAAAAATCCATACGATGGCAGGGAATACGATCGACAACGGCTGGATACATATAAAAGAGAATAAAATCGCAGCGATTGGTTCCCATTTGGATAAACCGGTAACAGACGAAGAAGTCCTGGATGTTCACGGCGCCGGGGTGTATCCCGGCTTTATCGATGCCCATACACATCTTGGTATGTGGGAAGACGGCCTTTGCTTTGAAGGGGATGACGGAAATGAGGAAACAGACCCCATAACCCCGCAGCTTCGCGCGATTGACGCGATCAACCCCATGGACCGCTGTTTTTCCGAGGCGCTTGCGGCGGGCATAACGACGGTTGTAACCGGCCCCGGAAGTGCGAATCCGATTGGCGGGCAGCTTGCGGCGATGAAAACCGCCGGTTCCCGTGTGGATGATATGATTGTGAAAGCGCCGGTTGCAATTAAAATGGCGCTTGGCGAAAATCCAAAATCCGTCTATCACGGGAAAAGCCAAGCGCCCTCCACCAGAATGGCGACGGCGGCACTTATTCGTGAGGAATTGTATAAAGCGAAACGTTATATGGACGACCTGGAGCGTTCGAAAAACGAGGAAGATTTTGAAGCGCCGGAATTTGATATCAAATCGGAAGCGCTTCTTCCTGTGCTTCGGGGAGAAACGGAAGTGCATTTCCATGCGCACCGTTCCGATGATATCTATACCGCTATCCGGATTGCGAACGAGTTCCATCTCAATTACGTCATTGTCCATGGGACGGAGGGGCACCTGATTGCGGATACCCTAGCAAAAGAAGGCGTGCGCGTGCTCGCCGGACCATATCTCTGCGACCGCTCAAAGCCGGAGTTGAAAAACCAGACACCCGCGAACCCGGGCATCCTCTCGAAAGCGGGGGTTTTCACCGCGATTATTACCGACCATCCCGTCATTCCGCTGCAGTACCTTCCGACGTGTGCGGCGCTGGCTGTTCGGGAAGGAATGGATTATGAAGAAGCTTTAAAGGCTATTACAATTAACCCCGCTCAAATTTGCGGAATCGATCAGCGGGTAGGGTCCATTGAAGTTGGAAAAGATGCGGATCTGGTCATTTTTGATTCGGATCCCCTTCAAATGACGTCGAAGCCAATCCATGTAATCGCCGACGGGAAAATTATGTTATAAGGAGAAAGACGATGAGAGAAGTTGACGTTTCAGAAATTACGGCTGCGGTTAAGTCCCTTTTCATAGACGCAAACCGCGTCTTGCCGTCCGATCTTGAGAACTGCATTGCAGCCGCGGCAGAAAAAGAAACCTCCGGAATCGGAAGGGAAGTCCTTTGCGATTTATGTGAGAATATGAAAGCGGCGAAGGAACTGAACATCCCCGTTTGCCAGGATACGGGCATGGCGGTTGTGTTTGCGGAAGTCGGGCAGGAGGTTCATATTACCGGCGGTTCCTGTGAGGACGCAGTCCATGAAGGCGTACATCAGGGCTATGTGGAAGGTCTTCTGCGCTGTTCGGTTGTTGCGGACCCCATCCGGCGCGGAAATACCGGCGATAACACGCCGGCAATCCTGCATACCCGCATCGTACCCGGGGACAAGCTTGTGCTTACTGCGGCTCCGAAGGGCTTTGGAAGCGAAAACATGAGCCGGATGAAAATGTTTACCCCGTCTGCCAGCATAGACGACATCCTCGATTTCGTAATCGATACCGTCCGTACGGCCGGCAGCAATCCGTGCCCGCCGATTGTACTCGGCGTGGGAATCGGCGGGGATTTTGAGAAGTGCGCGCTGCTTGCAAAAAAGGCGCTTTGCCGCCCGGTCTCCGAGCGGAATGCCGACCCGTTTTATGCGGAGCTGGAAACCAGAATGCTCAACAAAATCAACGAACTGAATATCGGACCGCAGGGGTTCGGGGGAATAACCACGGCCCTTGCGGTAAATATAGAGCAGTATCCTACGCATATTGCAGGCTTGCCTGTGGCGGTCAATGTTGGCTGCCATGTGACTCGCCACAAAAAGATTACGATTTAGACACGAATACTTTCTTTTAATAGAAGATTATGGTATATTATAGTTAGCGGATGTTCTTTCCTCAATTCTAGAAAAAGGAGATGCTCATATGAAGGTTTCGATTACTGGAAGGAAAGTGAATTTGAGGGATAATTTCAAAGAACTTGCCACAAAAAAGCTTTCCCGTTTTGACAGAATATTTGACGAAGACGCACAGGCAAATGTCGTTGTAACAGTTGAAAGGAACCGCCAGACCGTTGAAATTACGATCAAATCAGGCAGCAGGATCTATCGGGCCGAGGAAACGGATTTTGAAATGAATGATGCGCTGGATAAGGTGATCAGCGCCCTTGGTAGACAGATTCGAAAAAATAAAACGCGGCTTGAAAAAGAAATCCATTCTGCCGCTTTGGATCAATATGTGCAGGATTATCTCCATACTGAAGAGGAACCGGATGAATTTAAGATTGTGCGCACAAAGCATTTCTTTGTAAAACCGCTTAGTGTTGAGGAAGCTATTTTACAAATGAACCTCCTTGATCATCAATTCTTCATGTTCCGCAATGAAACGACTGGAGAAATTAACGTGGTTTACAAACGTAAGGATGGAAATTACGGATTATTGGAACCGGACGTGGAATAATAGAATATCGCGCCGATTGAATAAGAATGGTGCCTAACGGAAAAGAGCTTATCCAAATTCGGGGCTGCGTATCGTCGCAGCCCCATATTTCGTTTTTATGGAGAGAAATATGCAGAATTTTAAACTTGTATGCCCCTGCCTTCTTGGTGTAGAAGGCTTGGTCGCGGATGAATTAAGAAAGATGGACGCGCAGAATGTGGAACCGCAAAACGGGCGCGTTCTTTTTGACGGTTCCGAAGAAATGCTTGTGCGCGCAAACATCGGCTCCCGTTTCAGCGAGCGGGTCCTTGTTCAAATGGGAAGCTTCCCGGCGCGGAGCTTTGAGGAGCTGTTTCAGGGCGTGAAAGCGCTCCCTTGGGAGGAGTGGATCGGCAAAAACGATCGTTTTCCTGTGAAAGGGCGAAGCCTGAATTCCAAACTTACCAGTATTCCGGATTGCCAGTCCATTATTAAAAAGGCGATTGTGGAGCGCCTGAAACAGAAATATAAACTGAATTGGTTTGAAGAAACGGGCGCATTGTACCAGATTCAGTTTCTCATCATGAAAGACAATGTAAGCATTATGATCGACACTTCCGGGGAAGGGCTTCACAAGCGGGGTTACCGCGCCACTTCTACGGAAGCGCCAATTAAGGAAACCCTTGCCGCCTGTATGGTGCATCTGTCACGCGTGCGGCATGACGCCCATTTTATAGACCCGTTTTGCGGCTCTGGAACCATCCTAATTGAAGCCGCCCTGTATGCGCTGAATATTGCGCCGGGGCTGCGCCGCCGTTTTTCCGCCGAACAGTGGGCGCAAATCCACCCGGACATTTGGCGGCGAGAAAAGGAACGGGCGCAAAGCCTTGTAATGCATGACGCGCCGTTCACAGCCTATGGTTACGATATTGACGGCGCCGCCATAGCGCTTACCCTTGAAAATGCGAAAAAGGCCGGTGTTATTTCGCGGATTCACGCCGAAAAACGGTCGATTGAGGACTTCCGGTCCATAGGGGAATACGGCTGCGTGATCTGCAACCCGCCGTATGGGGAACGCCTGCTGGATATCCGCCAGGCGGAAGAACTTTACCGGACGATGGGAAAGGTGTTTGAGAAAAAGCACGGATGGAGTTATTCGATCATCAGCCCGGACGAAAAGTTTGAGGAATGCTTTGGCAGAAAGGCGGACCGGCGCAGAAAGCTTTATAACGGGATGATTAAATGCCAGTATTATATGTATTTTAAATAATTCCGGTTTCGGCAGTATGCGTCCCTTGCTGTATTGCAACCGCCGTCGTAAGCGGCGGAGCTTGCCCGGGTGGAGTCGGCCCAATGAAGCACCCGCAGGAATTGCTGGAAAAAATACAGAAGCAGGAATTTTTTCCTTTGAATTTGGAAATGATTACATCAGAACGCTTGAAAAACCGGAGCTTTTTAATAAAAATTGTAAATATTTTATTAAATCGCAGATTTTAGTAAAAAAGCTCTTGATTTTCTGTAAGCAAGTATATAAAATATATCTTAGCACTCAAGGATAACGAGTGCTAAAAGATTGAATAATTTGAAGGAGGACATATTATGACAATTAAACCATTGGCAGACAGAATTTTAATCAAAATGCAAGAAGCCGAAGAAACAACGAAAAGCGGCATTATTCTTGCCGGTTCTGCAAAGGAAAAGCCACAGATTGCCGAAGTAATTGAAGTAGGCCCGGGCGGTGTTGTAGACGGCAAAGAAGTAAAGATGTACGTGAAAAAGGGCGACAAGGTCATTACCAGCAAATATTCCGGCACCGAAGTAAAACTGGATGATCAGGAATATACGATCGTACGTCAGAGTGATGTTTTAGCGATCGTTGAATAATCGGCTTGTTTTTATATTTTATAGTTGGAGGTAATATAGATGGCAAAACAGATTATTTATGGCGAGGATGCCAGAAAGGCGCTTTTAAGCGGCATTAACCAGCTTGCCGATACAGTAAAAATTACTCTTGGTCCGAAGGGGAGAAATGTTGTTCTCGATAAAAAATTCGGCGCTCCCCTCATTACAAACGATGGTGTAACCATTGCCAAAGAAGTTGAGCTGGACGATCCGTTTGAGAATATGGGTGCACAGCTTGTAAAGGAAGTTGCTACCAAGACCAACGATGTTGCCGGTGACGGTACCACAACCGCAACTCTGCTTGCTCAGGCGATTATGCGCGAAGGCATGAAGAACGTAGCCGCCGGCGCAAACCCGATGATTGTTCGCAAAGGTATTCAGAAAGCGGTTGACGCAGCCGTAAAATCCCTGAAAGAGCATTCCAAGAAAGTGGACGGTTCCGAAGATATTGCCCGTGTTGCAACGATTTCCGCTTCCAATGAATTCATTGGCAAGCTGATTTCCGAAGCAATGGAGAAGGTTACTTCCGACGGCGTTATTACTGTTGAAGAATCCAAGACAGCGGAAACATATTCTGAAGTTGTCGAAGGTATGATGTTCGACCGCGGTTATATTACCCCGTACATGGTAACCGATACCGAAAAAATGGAAGCGGTTATCGATGACGCTTATCTTTTGATTACAGATAAGAAGATTTCCCACATTCAGGAAATTCTCCCGCTGCTGGAAAAGATTGTTCAGTCCGGCAAGAAGCTTGTCATCATCGCAGAGGATATTGAGGGCGAGGCTCTCACCACCCTGATTCTGAACAAGCTCCGCGGCACATTCACCTGCGTTGGCGTTAAGGCTCCCGGCTTTGGCGACAGAAGAAAAGAAATGCTCCGCGATATCGCTGTTCTGACAGGCGGTCAGGTTATCTCCGAAGAGCTGGGCTTGGAGCTTAAAAATACAACGATCGAGCAGCTTGGTCGTGCCCGTCAGGTTAAAATTGATAAAGAAAATACCATCATTGTCGACGGTATGGGCAATAAGGACGATATCAAAGCAAGAGTTGCCCAGATTCGTTCGCAGATTTCCACAACAACTTCCGACTTTGACCGTGAGAAGCTCCAGGAGCG
>JAAYWU010000173.1 GCA_012516295.1 Clostridiales bacterium
CCTTCGGGTCCATAAAATGCACATCGCAGGTAGCGACCCCCGGCTTGTTCAGCGTTTCTCCCAGTTTAATAATCGTGCGGTTAAACTCCTTGAGCTTTTCTTCATCCGATACCAAGCCTTCCCGCACCATGAACTGGTTGTTTGCAAGCGGCTGTATTTCAAGATAATCGTAGAAACCGGCAATTTCACACAGGGTTTCCCATGGCTGGGCATTGAACACCGCTCTGTAAAGCTCACCTGCTTCACATGCGCTGCCAATAATCAGTCCTTCCCGGTGCTTTACTAATTCGCTCTTTGGAATCCGCGGTTTTTTATAAAAATAATCCAAATGGGCTTTGGAAATCAGCTTATACAGATTTTTCAGCCCGGTCTTATTTTTAACCAGAATAATCTGATGATACGATTGCATTTTTTTCGGGTCGCCGCCCGCCAGCGAGGTATTGATATCGTCGACCGTTTGTGCAGATGTGTCCTCTTTCAGACGCTCCAATAAGGCGCTGAAAATTTTCCCAAGCACGGTGGCGTCGTCGCTCGCGCGGTGGTGGTTAAACGGAGCAAGTTTCAAATACTTTGCAACCGTATCCAGCTTGCAGTTTTTTATGCCTGTCAGCATGGAACGGCACATGGGCACCGTATCAATATATGTATACGGAAACTCCATCCCATTCCGCTGCGCCGCAATCCGGATAAACGACGTATCGAAATCGGCGTTATGCGCCACTAAAACCGCGTCATTTCCGCAGAAATCATAGAAAGCCTGAATTGCTTTTTTTTCCAGAGGCGCATCCTTTACCATTTCGTCCGTAATCCCGGTCAATTCCGTTATTTTAGCGGGAATCGGTATCTGCGGGTTGACAAAGGTATCGAAGCTTTCTATAATTTCCCCATTTTTCACCCTGACCGCGCCGATTTCGGTAATCCGCTCTTTGTTGGGGCTTAAACCGGTTGTCTCTATATCAAAAGCGATAAATTCATCGTCAAGAGATTTAGAAGATTTTCCCTTTACGGCCTGTACCAGATCGTTGACAAAATAAGCCTCCACGCCGTAAAGCACTTTAATATGTATATCTTTCTTTTTCAGTTCTTCAACCGTATTCATCGCTTCAGGGAATGCCTGCGCAACGCCATGGTCGGTAATCGCGATGGCGCTGTGGCCCCATTCCGCCGCGCGCTTAATCATTTCGCCGGCAGAGTTTACGGCATCCATGGTGGACATATTGGTATGCAGGTGCAGCTCCACCCGCTTCACATTCGCTTTGTCCACCACTTTTACCTGCTGAACCGTACGAATGCTTTTCGTGCGAAGCACGATTTCATGGTCGTATTTATCATATTCAATTTCGCCGTGCGCAATGATTGACATGCCGTTTTCCAGTGTGTCGAGCGGTTTACACTGGGAAACCATTTCAATTATTTTCAGAGTCATTGAGCCGGTATAATCCGTGATATTGATCGTGATAATTTTTCTTTGCCCGTCCCGTGTAATCTTTTCGTCCTTTTGAAAAATCTCTCCCCAAATCGTTACCGTACCAATATCGGGCGTGATCCGATTAATCGGAATGGGCTTGGCTTTTGCCGAACGTCCATATAAATCACGGGCGCTTTCCAAATTAATGGTGGGAAGCAGCGTTTCTCCGGAACGAACCTGAATCGTTTTCGGCGGGTTTACTCGGTTCAGTTTCGACTCGTAAGTTTCCATCTGTTCCACAATTGCTTCCCGCTGAATCTTTTCCTGCTGTTTCCGCTTTTTTTCTATATAAACCGGATGCTGGCTGTCGAGCGAAAGCAAACCGTCAAACTCAACGGTTAAGCCTATGCCGAATTCCTGCTGAATCAGCTTTGCGAGCAGCCGGTCCACGCGGCGGGCAAGAAGCAGATCGCCGCCGCCATGCGTCAAGGAAACAATCAGCTTTCCGTTTTCCAAGCGCGCGGGGGAGCCCGTAAGGATTCCGTTCACGCTTGCTTCCCGACGCTTCAGTTCCAATACCAGGCTGGGATAATAGTCGACGCAGAAGCATTCCGCAGGAAAGGATGGAAAGATGCGCGCCTTGGTAAGCTTTAATGCTTTGCAGGCAACCATTCGTTTTTCCACGTCATAAAGCACGCGGCGCTCCACCAAAGATGGAAACGCCACGTCCGCAGTAATAATTCTTTTGTTCGTATCAATTTGCAGCGACGAAATATTCCCGTCGTATACAGGGGAAGGAAGTCGTGCGGTTTCTATGTATTCGCTAAAAAATTCGCCAAACGTTTTCAATGGGATTCACCCTCTACATCTTTTCAATCTCCTGCATTAAGCAGTCTAATAATTCCCTTTCCGGAACCTTGCGGATAATTTGTCCCTTTTTAAAGAGCAGGCCCTCCCCGTTTCCGCCGGCAATCCCAATGTCGGCTTCGCGGGCTTCGCCCGGTCCGTTTACCACACAGCCCATAACGGCAACCTTAAGCGGCTTTTTACAGCCTTTCAAGCGCCGCTCTACTTGATCCGCAAGTCGAATTAAATCAATGCGTGTTCTTCCGCAGGTAGGGCAGGATACAAACTGAATGCCTTCCTGCCGCAAATTCAGAGCTTTTAAAATATCAAACCCGGCGGCAACCTCTTGAACGGGGTCGGCTGTAAGCGATACGCGGATGGTATCGCCGATTCCGCGCTGCAAAAGGGAACCGATTCCAATCGCGGACTTTATCAGCCCCATGTGTTCCGTTCACGCTTCGGTTACACCGAGATGCAGCGGATAATCGCACTTTTCCGCTGCGATCTCGTATGCTCTGATTGTTGTATCCACATCCGATGATTTCATCGAAATAACAATATCCTGAAAATCGAATTTTTCAAGCAGGGACGCGTGGTACAAGGCGCTTTCCACCAATGCCTGCGGCGTGGGGCTGCCGTATTTCGCAAGGATTTCTTTCTCCAGCGAGCCGGAATTCACGCCGATGCGGATCGGTATTTTTTTCCTTCTGCAAGCGTCGGCAACCGCTTTCACATGTTCGTCCGAGCCAATATTTCCCGGGTTAATCCGGATTTTGTCAATGCCGGCGGCTGCCGCCTCCAGCGCAAGCCGGTAATCAAAATGGATATCCGCAACCAACGGTACTTTTACAGCGTTTTTGATTGCCGGAATCAGCGCAATGGCTTCCATATTCGGTATTGCGACACGTATGATGTCGCAGCCGGCTTTCTCAAGCTTCACCGCCTGCCTTACGCTGCCTTCTATATCCGTGGAAGGTACGTTCAGCATCGACTGTACGGAAATTTTGGAACCGCCGCCGATTGGCAGTCCGCCCACGTAAATTTTTTTGGTCTTCTTCATTATGCTCCCAGCCCCTTGCCGGTTACCAGCCGAACGATATCATTGAACGTAATAAGAACCATTAACCCTATTAGTAAACAGAAACCAGCCGTATTGACCAAGCCTTCGTACTTTGGGTTCAGCGGCTTGCGGCGGATTGCTTCCACAAGCAGGAAAAGGAGCCTGCCGCCATCCAAAGCCGGAAGGGGAAGTAAATTCACAACGCCAAGGTTTACTGTAATCAGCATCATCATCATGATGATATTATTCAGGGCTGCGACAAAGCTTTGCTTCAAACCGATCGAAGCTGCCTGCCCGATCATGCTTGCCGCACCGACCGGACCCGCAACATCCTGCATTCCGAATCTTCCGGTAACCATTCCTACCAGGCTGAACCAGACCATTCGAACGGTGGATACCGTATCCTCAACCGATTTTTGCAGGAGGGTAATCGGATTTTTTTGAATGGGGGCGACATAAAAGTCCGCTACAAGAAGCTTTTTCCCATTAACGTCCTTCGTTTTTAACTGGACATTATCAAAAGTCAGCAGCTTCCCGTCCCTTATAACCTGTATATCCGTTTCCTGCGGGTTCATGATGGATAACGCAAAGCTCAAGTCACGGTCGCCATTAATTTTGTAACCGTCAATACTGGCGAATCTGTCGCCAACCTGTAGCCCCGCAGCTTGAAAGCCGGAAGCCTCCGGAAACTTTGAAATTGTCGTTGAGGAAAAAGCAGGCTGCTGCACCAACAGAATCATCATCAGGATAATGCCGAGAAGGATATTCATAACCGCGCCCATTACGACAACCAATATCCGTTTCCAAACGGGCCGGTTATTAAATGCATGTTCGTCAACGCTTTCCCCGTCTTCCCCTTCCATAGCGCAAAAGCCGCCGATTGGGAATGCGCGCAGGGAATAC
>JAAYWU010000174.1 GCA_012516295.1 Clostridiales bacterium
CCATGAACTCTCGCGCGGGTGCGCAGGTGCCGTTTTCCTCCATCAACTACGGAACGGATACCTCCCCGGAAGCGCGCATGGTGATACGCAACCTGCTGGAAGCCACCTCTGCCGGTTTGGGCGACGGCGAAACCCCGATTTTCCCTGTTCAGATTTTCAAGGTGAAGGAAGGCGTGAACTATAACGAAGGCGACCCGAACTACGACCTTTTCAAGCTTGCCTGCAAAGTCAGCGCGAAACGCCTGTTCCCGAACTTCAGCTTTATCGACGCTCCCTTCAATCTGCAGTACTATAAGAAGGGCGACTATAACTCGGAAGTCGCCTATATGGGCTGCCGTACCCGCGTAATGGGCAACAATCACGATAAGACAAAAGAGGTTACCTGCGGGCGCGGGAATTTGAGCTTTACCTCCGTCAACCTGCCGCGTATCGGCATTGAAGCGAAGGGCGACCTGAAGAAATTCTATGAGCTTTTGGACGAGCGGATGGATATGGTCATCCGGCAGCTTTTGCACCGCTTCGAAATCCAATGTTCCAAGAAAGTGTATAATTACCCCTTCCTGATGGGGCAGGGCGTATGGATTGATTCCGAGAAGCTCGGCCCGAACGACAGCGTACGGGAGGTCCTCAAACACGGAACCCTCAGCATGGGCTTTATCGGCCTTGCGGAAACCCTGAAAGTCCTGACCGGCAAGCACCACGGCGAAAGTGCGGAAAGCCAGAAGCTCGGCTTGGAAATCGTCGGCTATATGCGCAAGCGCATGGACGAGGAATCCGCGAAAACCGGGCTGAACTTTACCCTGCTTGCAACACCGGCGGAAGGCCTTTCCGGCCGGTTTGTCCGGATCGACCAGAAAAAATACGGAAAGATCCCGGGTGTTACCGACCGGGAGTATTATACAAATTCCTTCCATATTCCGGTTTATTATCCCATTAAAGCGTTTGAGAAAATCAAGCTGGAAGCTCCGTACCATGCGCTTACCAATGCGGGGCACATCAGCTATGTTGAGCTGGACGGCGATACCAGCAAAAACCTTGAAGCCTTCGAGGCGGTTATCCGCTGCATGAAGGAAAACGGAATCGGCTACGGTTCGGTAAACCATCCGGTTGACCGCGACCCGGTCTGCGGCTTTAACGGGATTATCGACAACGAATGCCCGAAATGCCACCGCAGCGAAAACGACGGCGGCCCGAAATTCGAGCGGATTCGCAGAATCACCGGCTATTTGGTCGGCCCGACCGACCGCTGGAACAACGCGAAGCGCGCCGAGGAAAGGGACAGGGTTAAACATGGCCTCTAAACTGAAAATCAGCGGCGTGGAGCCGGAGTCCATTGTAGACGGCAAGGGCTTTCGCTACGTTGTTTTTACACAGGGCTGCCCCCATCATTGCCCGGGCTGCCACAACCCCCAGACGCATGATTTTAATGGCGGAAAATGGGTGGATATTGAGGACTTGTTTTCGGAAATCTGTGAAAATCCCCTTTTAAACGGCGTAACCTTCAGCGGCGGCGAGCCTTTCTGCCAGCCGCGGCCGCTTGCGGAGCTTGCGAAGCGGGTTCATGAGAAGAAGCTGAATGTAACCGTTTTTACGGGTTATCTTTATGAGGAATTGGTGAACCGCCATGACCCGGATGTGGACGCGCTCCTTGCCCAGACCGACGTGTTGATCGACGGTCCCTTCCTTTTAGCCGAAAGGGATTTGACCCTTGCCTTTCGGGGGAGCCGCAACCAGCGTGTGATTAATCTAAACCGTACGCGCGAAACCGGGCAGCTTGTTCTGGAGGAATAGCCGGCAGCACCGTTTGGAAGCTTCCGGGCGGAACACGCAAATCAAAAATTTATAAAACAGAAAAGCGGGCGTTTGCCCGCTTTTTTTTCGGAATGCGGCTTCAAGGAGAAGCCGCATTTTTTATACAGGTTTTCTGTCCGCGCCGGAGAAGAAAGACCCATTTTCGCTTCAGAAAAACAGCCAGCGGAGGAGCTTTTGTGATTTTCACAGCTCTTTTTCCGTTATAACCCGCCCTTTTCGGGAGACAATACATTTAAAATCAAATTGGGTTAAGAAAGGATTGTATTTATGAAAAAATGGGTTTCTTCCACAACGGAGAGAGTACCGCAGCATACCTGCGAAAAGATAAATAAAAGAATACGGGCATGCACCGTCTGCCGGATTCATCTCCTTCAAAACAGCAGCGAAGAGGAGCTGACCGACCGGATTCGGGAGCTGGACGAGGAATGGGACACGGAAAGGGTTCTGGAAGCGAACGCCGGAATGCTGGTAACAACCGCGTCGCTGGCCGGCTATATGAAGAGCAAATGCCCC
>JAAYWU010000175.1 GCA_012516295.1 Clostridiales bacterium
CTTGTATTTTCCGGAAGATGCGGGAACGCAACGGTCGTCCGGATTTTCGCAAGGTCAATCTCCACGGTTTCGTCGTAAACTGCGTCCTCGTCCGCCGCGTAAACAACCGGCTCATGCTGGAAGCGGCCCTTCCCGTAAGCCAGCGTAACCTCGTCCACCGGGAATATCCCGTTTTTCGCGCCGGCCTCAATCGCCATGTTCGCAATGCAAAGGCGGTCGTCCATGGAAAGGTATTTCACGCCATCGCCGGTGAATTCCAGCGAACGGTACAGCGCGCCGTCCACGCCGATTCTCCCGATGAGGTGCAGAATCACGTCTTTGCCGCTCACCCATTTTGCGGGCTTGTTTTTCAGCACAATCCGAATCGCGGAAGGCACCTTGAACCACGCTTTGCCGGTAATCATCCCGGCGGCCATGTCGGTGGAACCCACGCCCGTGGAAAACGCGCCAAGCGCGCCGTAGGTGCAGGTGTGCGAATCCGCGCCAATCACGCAGTCCCCCGGAACAACTAGCCCTTTTTCCGGCAGAAGCGCATGCTCAATGCCCAGCTGCCCCACGTCGAAGAAATTCGTAATCTGATGCTGATTTGCGAAGTTCCGTACCTGGCGGCACTGTTCCGCGGCCTTAATATCCTTGTTCGGTGTAAAATGGTCCAGAACCAGCGCAATTTTATCCTTATGAAAAACGGAGGAAGCTCCGCATTTTTCAAATTCATTGATCGCCACCGGCGAGGTAATGTCATTGCCCAGAACCAAATCAAGCCCCGCCTCGATCAGCTGCCCCGCGCTTACGCTTTCCAGCCCGGCGTGCGCGGCGAGGATTTTCTGCGTCATCGTCATTCCCATAATAGGTACCTCCTTTGATTTCGATTTGTCTTATTATTGCATGAATCTTGCGCAAAGAATGTATCATATGTTACAATTACTTAAAAAATAACAGACCCCATCATTCATAACCGGGGCTGTGCAAAAGAACATTCTTCCCATCCCTTTCGCAGGCATAATCCCACCGGGAGGGTTCACCCCAATTAAATTTAACGGAGGGGTTTCATGGAACCGTCGAGTAAAAAGAAATGGGATGTGCTGGAGAAAACCCACACATCCCATATTGTTCAAAAGGATCGAATGATATACTGGCAGGAAGCGCTTGCCGATGAATTCTATTATTTGAAAAGCGGGAAAGTGAAAATTTTTCTCAGCTCGGAGGACGGCGCGGAAAAAACCCTTACCGTACTGGAACCGGGGAATATTTTCGGCGAAGCGGCCTTTTTCGACGGCATGCCCCGCGTTTCCTCCGCGAAAACGCTCGTGAAATCCGAAATCATCACCGTCACCCGGAAAAGCCTGATGGAATGCATCCGCCGCGAACCGCAGCTCGCCATGAACCTGCTGACCTATCTGTCGCAGACGATCCGCATGCTTTCCGCACAGGTGAATTCCATGACGTTTCTGCAGGCCGACCAGCGCCTTGCCCGGCTTCTGCTCAGTCTGGCGCGCAACGGCACCGTACACGCCACGCAGGACGACCTGGCGGGCCTTGCGGGTGTTTCGCGCGTCACCGTAAGCCGCACGCTGACCGGATTTTCCAAAAAGGGCTGGATCCGTGCCCGCTACGGCGCGGTGGAAATCCGGGACGAAGCCGGCCTTCTCGCTTTTATCGGCGGCTAAATGAATCGCATAATGAACAGAATGAATGGGCAGTCCTAAACGGATTGCCCATTTTTAGGTCATCCCAACGACCAACGGATTGAATTTCAACAAATGAAGTACATCTTGTTACCGAGCAAAACGGTACATCTTAATAGAGCTTTGCACCTGCCGGAATGTGGTCATCAACCATCAACAAGTGGAGCTTTTCTTCGCCTTCTTCTTCGTGAACGGCACTGATAAGCATACCACAAGAGTCAATGCCCATCATCTTTTTCGGCGGCAGATTTACGATAGCGATACAAGTCTTGCCAATCAATTCCTCAGGCTCATAATATGCGTGAATACCGCTTAAAATGGTGCGGTCTGTGCCTGTTCCGTCGTCAAGAGTGAACTGCAACAGCTTCTTTGACTTCGGTACTGCAACACAATCCTTAACCTTTACTGCACGGAAATCGGACTTCGAGAAGGTCTCAAAATCGACGGTATCCTCAAACAACGGCTCAATCTTCACCTTAGAGAAATCAATCTTTTCAGGCTCGGCTTTTGGCGCTTCCTCAGCCTTATTTTTTACATCATTTTTACTGTTTCCATTATTCAGGGGTTTCATTGTCGGGAACAGAAGAACGTCGCGGATCGACGCGCTGTCGGTCAGCAGCATGACCAGGCGGTCAATGCCCATGCCCATACCGCCGGTCGGCGGCATACCGTATTCCAGCGCGGTCAGGAAGTCCTCGTCGATCACGTTGGCCTCTTCGTCGCCCGCGGCACGAAGCTGCATCTGGTGCATAAAGCGCTCGCGCTGGTCCATCGGGTCGTTCAACTCGGAATACGCGTTTGCAAGCTCGCAACGCGTGCAAAACAGCTCAAAACGCTCAACCAGCTCGGGGCAGTCCTGCTTGCGCTTGGTAAGCGGGGAAACCTCCACCGGGTAATCGTAAATAAAGGTCGGCTGGACAATATGCTCCTCTACCTTTTCCTCAAAGACCAGCGCCATGATATCGCCCCATGTATCGGTGCTCTTTGTTTCAAGGTTGAGGCTCTTCGCAATTTCCATTGCCTTTTCGGTGTCGCCCTTGAAGGAGAGGAAGTCGATTCCTGTGTATTCCTTAATCGCGTCGTTCATGCTCAGGCGCTTAAATGGCAGGGAAAGATCAATTTTCTCGCCCTGATACGTAATCTGATCGGTTCCGCAGACTTTCATCGCGCACTCGTGAATCATGTTTTCCGTGCGCTCCATCATCCCGCGGTAATCCGTATATGCTTCGTATAGCTCAATCGTAGTGAATTCCGGATTATGTTTGACGTCCATGCCCTCATTGCGGAAAATGCGCCCGATTTCGTAAACGCGTTCCATCCCGCCGACAATCAGCCTCTTTAAGTGAAGCTCCGTCGCGATGCGCAGGTACATGTCAATATTCAGCGTATTGTGGTGCGTAATGAACGGCCTTGCGGCGGCGCCGCCCGCCAAGGTGTTCAGCACAGGGGTTTCCACCTCAACATAGGATTGCGCGTCGAGGAAAGCGCGGATAGTGCGGATAATCTCGCTGCGCTTGATAAAGGTATCCTTCACCTCCGGATTGACAATCAGGTCAATGTAGCGCTGGCGGTAGCGCAAATCGGTATCCTTCAGGCCGTGGAACTTTTCCGGCATGGGGAGAAGGGATTTCGCCAACAGCTTGATTTCCTTCGCATGAACGGAAATTTCGCCCCTGCGGGTCTTGAACACATAGCCCTTTACGCTGATGATGTCGCCGACATCCCAGCAATTTTTCATTTCGTTATAGCTTTCTTCGCCCACCTGGTCGATTTTCAAGTAAACCTGAATCCGGCCGCTGCGGTCGTGAATATCCATGAAGCTGGCCTTGCCCATGTCGCGCCAGCTCATCATACGCCCGGCGATGCAGACGTCGCTGTTTTCCAGCTCATCGAAAAGCTGGTGGATTTCCTTCGCGGTAATGTCGCGGGGGCAGGTTGTGATTGCAAACGGGTCCTTCCCCGCCTTCTGCAGCGTACTCAGCTTGTCCCTGCGGATTTGCAACAGCTCGCTGAGGTCCTGTGCGGACTGTGTGCCGTTTTCCTCGATGATGTTTTCGCTCATTTGTAACTCTCCTATATCTATCTCATTTTCGCCGTCTTTAAGCATCCTGTTTCAGAAAGGAAGCCATACGCGCTTCACACTTTATTGGAAAAGGGGCAGGGTGAACACATCACTCCCGCCCCCAAAAGCTTATTTGGATATGGCAAGAACCTCGTATTCCATCAAGCCGGCAGGTACTTCAATCTGAATCTTGTCGCCGATTTTGTGGTTCAGAAGGGATTTTCCAACAAGGGATTCGTCCGAAATGCTGCCGTTGAGCGGATCCGCTTCGTTGGAACCGACAATTTTATAGTTGGCAACATTGCTCTTGCCGGTTGCGGGATTTGTAACCCGAACCTCCACTTTAGAGCCGATGTGGATATTCTCGTTGCTGAGCTCGTCCTCGTCGATGACTTTTACATTTTTAAGCATGACTTCAATGTCCGCAATGCGGGCCTCGACAATCGCCTGCTCGTTTTTGGCTTCGTCATACTCTCTGTTTTCAGACAAATCGCCGAAGGAGAGGGCCACTTTAATTTTTTCCGCTACTTCTTTACGCTTAACGCTTTTCAGGTCCTCTAGCTCTTTTTCCAGCTTTTCCAAGCCTTCCCTTGTTAAAACCACCTGTTTTACCATAGTAGAATACCACCTTTTTCAATACAGTAGACTGCATTTTACCCTTTCGATAATAATACTTACATTATAGTGACACCGTACCGTTCTGTCAATAAAATCCCGAACGGGAACCGTGTTTTTCGCCTGCTAACTTTTCCCTTCCGGCATCTTTTCCGCCGCCTCTGGTATTGTATTCGAAAAGAAGAGGGATATGCAAAATGCATATCCCCCGGAATCTGTCAATGCCGGTTTTAATTTGCCGCAGCTTTGCTGCTTGCCGGGCTGCTTTCCGTTCCCGGCGCTTTTTCCACGTTCACCCCCTGGCGGATCAGCGCGGAAACCGCCGCCTGCAGCTGCGGGTCCTGTTCAGCCTTAAGCTGGTTGCGGACCAGGAGCGCCTCCTGCTCGGAAGTAAGCTCCTTTTGAATATCCACGTCGATTCCTTTTCCGGTGAAAATTTCCCCGTTCAGCGTCAGATAATTTGCAACGGGGAGAATAATGGCAGAGCCGTCGGAAAGGGGCTTGACTTCATCCTTCGTGCCGAGCCCGGCCGTCTTTTCGCCGACTAAAAGACCCCTTTTATAGTCCTTGATATCGGCCGCGAAAATTTCAGCCGCGCCGAAAGTGTTGCGGTTTACAATCACGCTGATCGGCAAATTCACCGTATTCGGGCCCGAAGTATACTGCACCGTTACTTTCCCGGTTTTGTCCTTGTAACTTACCGTGTTGCCCGCGGGCAGCAGGGTATCGAGCATTTCCGCCATCCCGCGGATGCTTCCGCCGGAATTGCTCCGCAGATCAATTACAATCCCGGAAGCGCCCTCTTTAATGCGCGCAGCCAGCAGATTGTTGAACTGTTCCGCGTTGGAATCCGTAAACGCGGCAATCTTCAGGTAAGCCACGTTGCCGTTAATCATGGAAGAGGTGAGCGTCTGCTCGGCGTATTCGGCACGGGTGACGGTAATGCTGAGCAGCGAGGCCTTCGCCTCCGCTTTCTGCTCCGTGTTTTCCTGCCGCAGGATTCCAAGCTTTATTGTGGAACCGGCAACCCCGTCCAGCTTATTGAGCGCATCGCCGTAGGTCAGGCGGATGACCTCTTTATCGTCCACGCTGACGACGGTATCACCCTTTTTAATCCCGCTTTTTTCCGCCGGCGAACCGGGGGTCACTTCAATAACCTCCATATTGCCGTCCTTGTCCTGTACGGTTTTAATGCCGACGCCAACGCTTTTTTCACTGCTGCTGTTCAGGTACGCCTTATACTTTTCCGCCGAAAGGTACTTTGCCTGCGCGTTTCCCAGCCCGGCGGCATACCCGGCGCAGATCCCGTCATTCAGTTCCTTTTCATTCACCGAACCGATGTAAACCTGCCTTGTTTTCTGGTCGATTTCGCTCAGCTTGGTATACATCGCCTGGCGCTCGTTAATATCCGCTACCTTGGAGTTAAAGCTTTTCATAGCGTAAACATAGGTAAGGGACACCGTGATGGAAGCCGTTACGGCAACAAGGGCGACTGCCGCGCCCCAGGACAGCTTTCTGCTCATATCGTTTCAATCATCCTTATTTTCAACGTCATTTTCTGAACCAGTTCAGCGGATTTTTCGCCACGCCGTTTACGCGGATTTCAAAGTGGCAGTGCGCGCCCTGCGAATCGCCCGTATTCCCGACGTACGCAATGACCTGTCCCTATGTAACAATCAGTCCGGTTTGGACCGCCACGCTGCTGCAATGGGCGTACAGCGTTGAATAGCCGCCGCCGTGGTCAATTGCGACAACGTTGCCGTAGCCGCCGTAGCCTGTGCCGTAGTTGCCCCATCCGGCCTTTATTACCCTGCCGGAATCCGCCGCTACGATCGGCCGTCCGTAAACCCCCGGACCGGATATGTCGATTCCCTTATGGAACGAACCCCAGCGCGAACCGTATCCGCTGGTTACGGTGTTTACGCCCGGAACCGGCCAGCAGAAGTTCCCCGTGCTGGTGTAGCCGCCGCTTCCGCTCGTTCCGCCGCCGTTGTTGTGCTTCTGGCTTTCGTAGTATTCCTTATACCACTGGTCAATTGCAGCGTCCGCTTTCTTACGCTTTTCGGCAAGCTCCGCGCTTTGCTGCTGCGCGGAAGATTCATTCGCGGAAATTTCGGCAATCACCTGCTTGGTCTCCTGCTGAAGCGAAGTGAGCTCGCTCTGCTTCTGGTCCAGCGCAACCTTTGCGCCTGCAACCTTTTTGCGGTTTTCCTCAATCTGTGCTTTCTGCGCCTGAATGCTCTGCATGTCCGATTTCAACGTATTGATAAGGTTCGTGTCATGCATGGTAATCGCCTTGATTGCTTCGGTCTTATCCGCTAAATCGACAACATTCTTCGCGCTGAGGATAATCTCCAGATTCGAAGCTTCGCCGGTCAAATACAAAGCGCGGAGCCTTTGCTTTAACAGCTCATAGTTTTTATTGATCTCCTGCTGCTTCCCGGCAATCTGGTTCTGCTTCGAAGTGATATCCGAGTCGAGCGCGGAAATCTGCTGGTTTAAAACGTCGATCTGGCTCTGAACGGTTGCAACCTGTGTGTCCAGCGCCTGTTTATAGGCAACCTTATTCGCCTTGTCCGCCCGCAGCGATTTCAATTTCGCGGCGACCTCAGCCTGCTTTTTCTTCAGCGCGGCCTGCTCCTGCTGCAGTTGGCTCAGGCTTTTCGCCGCCGAGGCGGGCACCATGGCCTGAGGAGAAAGCAGGACCGTAATTGCTAAAACAAGGGCTACCGCGCATTTTACGAATGTTTTACCAGCCAACGATTTCTCCTCCTTCCTTTTTCAAGTATTTACTAATGGATATTACGCCTCCAACCGCGCCGAACAGGGTTCCCGCAAGCATAAAGGCCAGCAAAATCTTCCCGGCCATGGGGCTGATGTCGACCGGCGAGAACAGCGTAATGGACGTAATCGAACCAACCATTTTATCGTAAATCAGAAAAAGAAGGAAACTGGAAAGCGCACCGGACAGCATCCCGATGATAACGCCCTCCACAATAAACGGAACGCGTATGAACCAGTTCGTCGCGCCGACGGATTTAATAATGCTAATCTCCACCCGGC
>JAAYWU010000176.1 GCA_012516295.1 Clostridiales bacterium
ACTATGAAAAGATCTTTGAACGCCTTCCGCGCCTGAAAGAGCGCCGCAGGCAGATTGCCGGGACGCTGAGCGGCGGTGAGCAGCAGATGCTGGCGATTGGCCGCGCTTTGATGTGCAATCCGAAGATGCTGCTTCTGGATGAACCGTCTATGGGGCTTTCCCCGCTGCTTGTGGGCGAAATTTTTGAAATTATTAAGGATGTTAACAAAACCGGCGTTACGGTGCTTTTAGTGGAACAGAATGCGAAGAAAGCGCTGGAAATCGCGGATCACGCCTATGTTCTGGAAACCGGTTCTATCGCTATGCAGGGCGACGCGGACGAGCTCGCAAACAACGAGAAGGTGCGAAAGGCCTATCTCGGCGGTTAAAAGGAATATGCCGCCTGTGCCGGCGCGTTCCGTTCATAAAATGTAGAAAGGGCGGAAGCACAGCTTCCGCCCCTTTTATGGCTATAGGAGATTATTTTCTTTCCGGGAGCCTTTAAGCGCTATTCCCCGCTGGATGCGCTCAAATCAGCAAGGCTTAATGTAAAGTTGTCAGCGTGGTGGTCGGATAGTACCATGCCAGAATCTGTTGGTAAGAAGCGCCCTGGGACGCCATATAATTCGCGCCGACCTGGCTCATCCCCACGCCGTGCCCGTATCCTTTTACAAGGAAGGTAAAGCTTCCGTTTGCGTAGGATATGGAGAAATTCGGGGAACGCAGTCCGAACGCGCTGCGGATGTCGCTGCCCTTTATGTTTACACCGCCGATCTGTATGTTCTTAACCGTTCCGGAAGCTGTTCGCTGGATACTCCCGACCCATGTGGACGGGTCGCCGGACAGGTTCGCTTTTGGCGCGGTTTTCAGTACCGCTGTTTTAAACTGGGCCGTGCTGAACACTGCCGATGTCTGGTAACCGCTTGCAAACACGTCCCCGGGGCTTGCCACCGCGACAAGATACTTGCGCTTCCCGCCCCAAATATCTTCCGAAGTTTCCGTATTGCCGGAGGATATTGCATAATAGGTAGCGTCGGCCAGCTCGCCGTCGCTTTTCAGAACCTTTCCGTAAATGGCGTCCACCACTTTGGTGAGTTTGTTGTAGTAGGTATCAAAATTCGCTCCCCACCGCTGTTTCATCTGCTCTTTGGTGACATAAATCTGCCATCCCTGCGTGTCCGCGGCAAAGTCCGCCCCCTTCAGGGATGCGGTCGGATTGCTTCGTTGCTGCTCGCGCAGGCGGCTGTAAAAGGTGTAAGCGGCAACGCCCTGCGCCTTGAGCGCTTCCGGATGGAAGTCCGGCGACATTTCGGTGACGATCGCGCCGTACAGAAAGCTGCGGTCGTCCGCGGTAATCACGGTGTTGCTTTTGGTGTCCAGTATTTTAAAGCCGGAAACGGCGCTTTTTGCGCCGGGAGCGGCGGCGCTTTGCTGCTGGGGCTTTGCCTGCGGCACGCTGCTTGCCGCCTTTTTTAACTTGTCTGTCTTGTCCGGTATTTTGGCGCCAATGGATAGGAATGGGACGATAAACATAATCAAAAACAGAAGAAGTCCAAGGAATGCTTTTCCTTTCATTTCAATCCACCGTTTCTCCGTGCTGCACAGTATTGGATGAATAGGCGTCCGGAATTTGCACGGGAAATATCGGCAGCCCCTTTCCCGCTTCCAATGGGGAAGCATTTTGAAAATAGGATCTTTTTGCAGGCTGGTAGCTTTCAACCTGTTCACTTCCTTATTCTGATGATCAATACATTTTACATTTGAAAGTGATGAAATATTCATTATTTTTAAATATATTTCCCGTATGAAGAAATATAAGGATAATATGAAATTTCGAAAAGATTTCATTGCAAA
>JAAYWU010000177.1 GCA_012516295.1 Clostridiales bacterium
AAATAAAAGTTTACCGGTTCCCGTATCCGTACCATAAAGAATGGAATCGATTAATCTGGTGGAAACAAATATGGCAATCACCGCATATAACGCGCTTTCAATACTTCCATAGACGATCGCAGAAGTAAGGATAATTAGTGAATCAATCCCCAGCATCAGCTTTCCCATGGAAAAATTACGAAGTTTCCTGCCAAGCAGCCGGGCGATCATATCCGTACCGCCGGTTGTGCCCCCGCGCATAAAGACTAAAGAAAGGCCAATCCCTTCCAGCAGCCCGCCGAAAAGCGCAGCCACCATCTTTTCACCGGTATAATGTGGCAGAACTTTTGCAATTACGTCAATCGCAACGGATACATACACGGTAGCAATAATCGTTTTCCCAACAAGCTTATATCCGATTTCCATAATCGCCCAAATAAAGATTGGGATATTGAAAAGCAAGCCGGTCATACCAATCGGCCAATGCCATATAAAGTTGATCATTGTGCAGACACCGGTAATTCCGCCCGGCGCAATATGGTTTGGTGCGGTAAAAACATCGACGGAAACCGCATAAATCAAACTGCCGACAAGAAAAAACAAATTATCTTTTAGAATTTCAATTACTTTCGCTTTTGGAGCATCAGAAAGCATGGCATCCCCTCCCGCACTATTCGCCGCACATAATTTTAAATATCTCACGAAGCCTATCCATGTTCCCGGTCAAATAAATATAACCGAAAAGTGCTTCAAAAGCGGTTGCCGCATGGTAATCGGCTACGGATGAATTTTTAGGTACATGGTTGACATGGGCATTGCGGCCCCGGCGGAACACTTCTGCTTCTTCCTCCGTTAAAAACGGAAGTAGCTTTTTTGAAGCTTCCGCCTGCGCTTTGCAGCAAACCTGAGCGACCGCGCTTTTATGCAGGGCATTGACCGGGCAGTTTCCCCGGCAGACAAGCTGTTCCCGCACGAAAAGGTCAAAAACTCCGTCGCCGATAAAGGCAAGCGTCAAAGGGCTTAACTGCTTCGGGTCACAGTCCTTATTATATAATCGTTCCAAATAAACACCTCAAACCCAAGAATCCTGCCTGTTCTAAACTTCGCAGACCGGACTACTCCATAAAATCAAATTCAATATCGTAAATATTGACAGTATCCCCTTCTTGAATACCGGCCTCACGCAGCGCATCAATTACGCCGGTATTGATTAAAACGCGCTGGAAATACTGCAGGGACTCATAATCGTCAAAATTCACGGAATTAATAACCTGTACAAGCCATTCGCCTTCAACAACAAACACGCCGTCGCGGTTTGTCACCTTCACTTCGTGCCGGCCGGTTTCTTCCGCCGGCGTCAAGGGCACGGGCTCCGGCTCGAAACGCTTGACGGGTGGAAGCTTGCTGAGCATTTCCAACATCCGCTTGAGCAAAGGATCGACCTGATAGCGGATTGCCGCCATGATCGGGAAAAATTCATAGCCTTGTTTCTCCACAAAGCTCTTGAAATCTTCTATTTGTTCATCCGTCGCCAAGTCACATTTGTTTCCGGCAACAAGCATTGGTTTTTCCGCAAGCTCCGGGTTGAATTTCTTTAATTCCGCGTTAATTGTCTGAAAATCCTGCTTCGGGTCACGGCCTTCGCTGCCCGAAACATCAACAATATGCACAAGCATTCTGCACCGTTCCACATGGCGAAGGAACTGATGGCCCAGCCCGGCGCCTTCCCCGGCCCCTTCAATCAGCCCGGGAATATCCGCAATGACAAAGGATTGGCCTTCCCCCATGCGCACAACGCCTAAAACGGGAGTAATCGTGGTAAAATGGTAATTGGCAATCGTCGGCTTTGCTTCGCTGACAACGGAGACCAGCGTGGATTTCCCCACATTGTGATAGCCAACCAACCCGACATCCGCCAAAAGCTTCAATTCCAATACGAGCTCCATCGTTTCGCCAGGCATACCGGGCTTTGCAAAGCGCGGCGTTTGGCGTGTCGCCGTTGCGAAATGGATATTTCCCCAGCCTCCGCGGCCGCCTTTGGCAATAATCTGCGGCTCGTCACCGGACATATCGGCAACCAACCTGCCCGTCTTGGCGTCCTTTAAAAGCGTTCCTCTCGGGACTTTTATAACGAGGTCATCGCCTTTTTTTCCATAACACCGGCCGCCCTTGCCATCTTCCCCGTTTTTGGCAACATATTTCCGCTTATAGCGGAAATCGGCAAGGGTAGAGAGATTGTCGTCCACCTGAAAAACAATGTTGCCGCCTCTGCCGCCGTCGCCGCCGTCCGGTCCGCCGGACGCAATAAACTTTTCACGGTGGAAGGCAACCTTTCCGGCGCCGCCATCCCCGGCTTTAATCGTAATTTTCGCACTGTCTATAAACATCCTGAGCTTACCGCCATTCTTTCAAACTATAGAATTAGTATATCATAATTTTTGATATTGAGTCAAAAAATCCCGGGCAAACAGCCCGGGATTTTCATTTACTTGAATTGGCTTTACTGCTCAACTGCGTAAACGCTGACCTTTTTGCGGTCACGGCCAAGGCGTTCAAATTTCACACGGCCATCAACCAATGCGAAGAGGGAATCGTCAGAACCAATACCGACGTTCTCGCCCGGATGAATATGTGTGCCGCGCTGCTTAACAAGGATGTTACCGGCAAGTACAAACTGACCGTCGGCACGCTTTACGCCAAGGCGCTTGGATTCGGAATCACGGCCGTTCTTGGTGGAACCCATTCCTTTTTTATGAGCAAATAACTGAATATTTATCTTTAGCATTCTTTACACCTCCGTATAGCTTACGCGAATATTCTGAGGATACTGTTCCTCAAGTTCCTGCAAATGAAGTTTAAAGCCCGCAAGAATACTGCGGCAGTTTTTAACTTCCTGTGGTGAAATTCTGACAAGCATATACCCGTCCTCTACGGCGACCTGGGCTTCTGCTTTCATAATTTCCGTTATGGTATTGGCAGTCATATACGCAGCGGAAGAAACCGAAGCGCAAATAATATCCCTTCCTGCCTCTCCATTATGACCGGTAATCGAAAAGCCCATGAGCTCGCCGTCCGGCCGGGTGAAAAACTCTGCACTAATCATGATATTCACGCATTAATTGCGGTAATCTGCACTTTCGTGTAAGGTTGTCTGTGACCCATCTTGCGTTTCTGGCCCTTTTTGGGTTTGTAAGTAAAAACTGTAATTTTTTTCGCCTTACCGTTTTTCAGTACTTTACCGGTAACTTTGGCTCCATCGATATACGGAGTGCCGATTTTGAGTCCGTCGTCGCCGTCAAGCGCTATCACTTTAAAGTCGACGGTAGCGTTTTCTTCCGCAGCAAGCTTTTCAACATAAATGACATCGTCATTTTGTACCTTATATTGCTTGCCACCTGTTTCAATCACTGCAAACATGATTAAAAGGTCCTACCTTTTCTATAATCTCGCTACTACCAGGCGGGTTTCCCACTTTAAGCCCGTAATAAGCGGCTTAAACATAATAGCATATGCCGTCAATTTTGTCAACATTTATGGGAAATTTCTATTTATCACGCGACACAAGCTCCCTCGCCAGCTTGGACAGGGCTTCCGTACCGCTTTCGAAGCCTTCCAAGGCTCGGACGGCGGCATCCGTCAGCTCAAGCGCTTTTATTTTTGCGTTATCCAGCCCCATGAGGGTAACATAGGTGCACTTACTGTTTTCATCGTCGCTTCCGACCGGTTTGCCCAGAGTCGCAGAATCACCGGTAACATCCAGAATATCGTCAACAATCTGAAAAGCCAGCCCAATCGCTTTGGCATAATTTTCAGCCGCTTTTATCTGGCTTTCATTGGCTCCCGCAAGAACGCATCCCATTTTCGCCGCCGCCAAAATCAGCGCTCCGGTCTTATTCTCGTCCATCTCTTGCAGGGTTTTCAGGGATATTACCCGTCCTTCGCTCATAAGGTCGACAACCTGTCCGCCGACCATTCCATAAGCGCCTGCCGCGCGGGCAAGGATTCCGGCGGCGGCAGCCGCCCGTTCGGCTCCCACCGAGCGGACCGATTCTTCCGAAAGCATGGTTTCGAAAGCCATCGTAAGCAGCGCGTCACCCGCAAGCAAGGCCGTATCTTCGCCGAACACCTTATGGTTTGAAGGGCGGCCCCGGCGCATATCGTCGTTGGCCATACAGGGCAGGTCATCGTGGATCAATGAGTAAGTGTGCACCATTTCGATTGCACAGGCAAACGGGAGCGCGGCGTGTACATCTCCGCCGCAGACTCTGCAAAATTCCAGCAGCAGAAGCGGCCGGATTCTTTTCCCGCCGCTCAAAAGGCTGTAGCGCATGGCGTTGATTAAATCCGCCTGCATAATATCTTGCTGCGGAAGGTATTCTTCCAGTTTCCGGTCAACCAGTTCTACTGTCTCATTCACTTGCTGATTAAGCATCTTCGTCACCGCCGGTTTCTTTAAACTCCGTTATCTGTTTGATTTTCTGCTCCGCGTTCTGTAATTTGTCATAGCAGAAAGCAGCAAGCGCAGAGCCCTCTTCAAATAATTTTAAAGAGGTTTCCAGCGGTTCATTCCCGCTTTCCATGCGGCTTACAATCTCATTCAGTTTCGTAAGGGCTTCCTCAAAGGTCATTTTCTTATTCATGTTTTCCCTCCACGCTTTCGACCAGACAATGCAGCTTTCCGTCCTTTAAAAGCACGGAAATCCGTTCGCCTTCCTGTATGCTCGCAATTTCTGAAACAATCTGTTCCTGATGGTTATAGGTAATCGTATACCCTCTTGAAAGGGTTGCCAACGGGCTGAGGGCATTCAGCTTTCCGCTCGCTGTTCGCAGTTCCAGCTTTGCCTCCGCCGCTTTTTGGTAAATGCAGGCCAGCAATCTCTCATGAAGCTGGTCAACACGGATTCGCTCCATCTCAATTCGGTTCTGCGGCCTTTGAAAGGTATAGGATGTGGTCAGCACAGCAAGCTTCCGCCTTAAATCGGCTATTTGACGCTGCATGCATTCTTTCAGCCGTGCTGTACTGCCGCTGAGAAAAGCCATCAGTTCGGCCGCATCGGGAACAGCCAGTTCAGCGGCAGCCGACGGTGTGGGAGCCCGCAAAGCCGCAACAAAATCACAGATTGTGAAGTCGGTTTCATGCCCGACTGCCGAAATAACCGGTATGCTGGAAGCGGCTACCGCCCGCGCAACACATTCTTCATTAAAGGGCCACAAATCTTCCAGCGAACCGCCGCCGCGCCCCAATATAATCACGTCCGCGCACGAAAGGCGGTTAAAGCGCTCCAGGGCATCCACAAGCTGCGGCGCCGCCCCTTCCCCCTGTACCAATACCGGGCAGAAAACAATTTCAGCAAGCGGGTACCGCCGGGCCAGAATGGTGGTAATATCGTGCACCGCCGCACCGGTCGGCGAAGTAATAACACCAATGCGCCTCGGAAACCTTGGAAGTGGTTTTTTCCGTTGTGCGGAAAACAGGCCTTCCGCTTCCAGCTTTGCCTTTAGCTGTTCAAACGCCATGTTCAAAGCACCCAAGCCGTCCGGCTGCATATCCTCGATATAGAACTGATACTGGCCCGAAGGCTCATATACGCTCACCCTGCCGCGGACGATTACCTTCATCCCATCCTTCGGCATAAAGCGAAGCCGGCGCGCGCTCTGCGCAAACATGACGGCGCGAATCACACATCGGTCATCCTTAAGCGATAGATACAAATGGCCGGATTTATAGTGATTGGTAAAATTTGAAATCTCGCCGCTTAGAAACACATGAGTCAGACGCTCGTCGCCGTCAAATAAGGACTTGATATACGTATTTAATTGTGTAACGCTGAGCACAGTCGGGGAAACCAACATGTACTATTCCCCCTTTATAGAGGTTAAAACTGCAATTCCCGCCGCATTGTCCGCAGAAAAAGCCGGCTCCGCAAAACAGGCCCCGTATTTCCCGGTCAGCGCTTTGCGAATCATTCCGTTTGACATGACGCCTCCCGCGAATAACAGCGGAAGCTCGCCGTACTGCTTCAGCAGTTCCTCTGCCATTGCATCGAGCGCGGCCAGAATCGCCTGCAAACAATAGGATGCAATTTCTTCTCTCGGCTTTCCTTTTTGAAGCATATCCCTGCATTTATTTTCAATGCCGGAACGCGAGCACTCCGCCCCTTTCAGCGACGGCTGTATCTTATAACGGATATTCGTTTGCTGCGCCAGCCGCTCCAATTCCTTTCCCGCGGGGAAGGAAAGGCCAAGCATGGCGCCCAGGTCAACGGCCTGTCCGCCTTTTAAATCGAGCGACCGGGCAAGCAGTTCCGTACGCAGCACCGACTTCTCATCCGGCGTAACCAGTACCGCTTCCGTTGTGCCGCCGGAAACATGAAAAGCAATAAATCTCTCCTGCAGCAGGGACAGCTTCCCGGCGGAATACAAAGCGGCGGCGATATGCCCCGCCTGATGGGAAAACGTAACCATCGGAACGCCAAGAGCCCGGGAAATTGCTTTCGCCGTTCCAAGGCCAACGGTAAAGCATGGCATATAAGAACCTTCCAGATCGCGCGGGCGGCTTGAAGCACCCACGGCAGCAATCGGCTGTCTGTCGGACAGCAGGGCTTCCAGAAGGACCGGAAGCTGCTGTACATGGTGAAATACCGCGTCGCTCTGGCGAAGGCCAAGCTCGCCCTGTTTTACGGGCAGTAGCATTTTCTCCTGCCTTATCTCCCCGTTTTGAAACAGCGCCGCAGAGGTTGTGTAATTACTGGTATCGATGCCGAGCGTATTATTCACGGGCAACTTTATCACCAAGATCTTTTACAACAGAACCCAGCACGCCGTTTATATAGGGGGCGTCATCGGCGCCGCCGTATTTCTTTGCAAGATTAATCGCTTCATTGATGGACACATTGACCGGAATGTCTTTTTCAAACATTATCTCATAAATTGCCATTTTTAAAAGCGCAAGGGAAACTTTTGAAAGCCGGTTCATTTTCCATCCGCGGATATTTTTTTCAATAAGCGCATCGATTGCTTCTTCATTTTGTTCCGCGCCGACGGCGATTCTCCTCGCAAAATCATCAATAATGATGTCGCCGCATAAGCCTGCCGCGTCGATAATCTGCTCGGTCGTATCGTGGCTGAAGCTTCTTTCAAAGATCAGAACAAATGCCTGTTCCCTCGCTTCACGTCTTTTCATTTACCTTCCTCCGTACCTTTAACCTCATTTAAAATAAAAGCCCTCCACGGGTATGTGGAGGGTTTTCGCTGATTATATTTTCAAACATCCACGCTAACATTATACCACAATCTTTACCAGAATCAAGATTTTATCCGGACAGAAAGGAATGAAAGATTCTATGTACGGTAATACAGGCGAAAGCAAGGGATTATTTGACTTCCACAATTTTAATCTTGTCATAGCTTATTCCGCTTTGGCCGGAAACAATATCTTTAATAACGATTGCGTTATTCTGCGTTAAATCATTGGTTTTTACCGCAACGCTGCATTCCGAATTCTGAATGAATACGAGGCAGTCCTGGAAGCCCTTCGCTTTAATCAGGTTTTCCGCGTTATTTTCCCGCAGGGTGTTCTGCGCAATCAGGGCAGCCTGATTCACCGCTTCCTTCTTGGCGGCGTCGTTCGATTTGGAATCCGCCAAAACCTTTTCCAGAAGCTCCACCGCCTGATCCCTTGATTTCTGCCGGGATAAACGCGCTTCGCTGAAATATGTTTCCGCAGAGGCGTTTGCCTTTTTGGACGGAGCGGCGGATGACGCCGATTTTGAGTTTCCGGACATGGGTGCATCCGCAAGCTGCGCTTCGCCAAGCTCATGCCCCGCCGTCGAAGCCACCGTGTTGGTTGCGATCAACGGGCTGTTGTCGGAAAACTGCCAATTCAGATAAACCGCCGCGCCAAGTGCCACAATTAAAGCCGCAAGAACAAGCTGTCGCTTTCCCATAGTCATAGAAAGTATTCCCCCTGTTTAAAATTATTTTGCTTTTATTACACATACTCGCACAGAACTAATATCCAGCGCTGTCGTAACAGCCGAAATTACGTTTTGCTGAACGGTTGGATCGTCACCCCCGTCGCAGACTACAACCACACCCTTTATGATGGGCTGAACCTCGGTAACCGCAAGCGCCCTCTGTGCGCCGTCAGCGTCTTTAACCAATATGTAGGTGGTTTCCGTATTGTCGTTCGCCTCGTTTTTTGTTGTGGTGCCGTCGGATTTATCCTGCGTTGTCTTATTGCTTTTCTTTTCCTCTGTCGCATATACATATTGCGTTCCCCGCTCAAGGGTAACCAAGACCTTTGCGGAACCCGCACCCTGAATCCGCGTTACGATTTCCGTCAGTCTGGTTTCAAGCTGCGCGGCATACTGGTCGGCGGATATCTCCGTTGGCGAAGAAACGGTTTTGGCTTCCGTATGATCATTTTTAAAAAGCCCGGAAAGTAAAATCAGCGCAATTCCGACCAAGCCACCCACAATCACGATTTTGCGGTACATTTCATTTTCCGCCAGCTTCGTAAAAAGAGATTCTTTTTC
>JAAYWU010000178.1 GCA_012516295.1 Clostridiales bacterium
GCACGGAAATTTCCAATCTGTATAATTTATAATAAAAAATACAGATAGAAATATATTTGTATGGCAAACCATGTCGTAATTTGTAATAAATAAAGTAAAAAATACTATCTGTAATATTTTGGGGATTAAAATATGGAATTAAATGAAAAAACTCTGGAGCGGAAGGATCTTTACGCGGGCAAGGTACTGCATTTTCATGTGGATAAAGTCGAGCTGATTAACGGAAGAACTTCTACCCGCGAATGTGTTGACCACCCGGGCGGGGTCAGCGTCGCCGTACTGACGGAGAAGAACGAAATGCTTTTTGTGCGGCAGTTCCGCTATCCGTATAAGGAGGTCGTGCTGGAAGCGCCCGCCGGGAAGCTGGAAAAGGGCGAGGACCCGTTGGCGGCGGTCAAGCGCGAACAGCGCGAGGAAACCGGAACCATCGGCAGGGATTATGTAAACTTAGGAAAGCTGTACCCCTCCCCCGGTTATACGAACGAGGTCATTTATTTGTACGCCTGCCGGGCGCAGGCGTTCGGGGAAACGGACTTTGACGAGGACGAATTTCTGGAGGTAGAAAAGATACCGATGGACAAAGCCGTGCGCATGGTAATGGACGGCGAAATCCCCGATTCCAAAACGCAGGTTCTGGTTCTGAAAGCCGCGCGGCTTTTACAGGACGGGAAGATATAAAAATGCGGCGCCCCGGCGGGGTTGAATGGCCGGGGCGCCATAAGTAAGGCACCACATCTCCATAAAATGGAGATAAGTCGTACGCTGGGTCAGTTCCGGCTTTCCCCCCGGCAGGTCAGAAACGCCGGGGAAGCCGGAAGCAATATATGGTTTCGCACACACCAAGGAATTGCAAGGAGTGTGAAAAGGCTTATTAAAGTCGGGCGGCGGCGGAAAATTGTCCTTGAGGCATAAGGATTCGATGGGATGGCGGAGCCCGCCGCCCGAGTGTAAGGCATAAAAAAACGCTGTATACGGCCCCATGTCCATATACAACGCTACCTGCACAATGCGAAATTCGAAAAAACCTCTGTACAAAAATGCGAAAAGAGGTTATAATAGAATACGCAATGTGCTGATTCTATCAGTTGCGTATGGAGAGTTCCGTTCTCCGTATGCAGGGGACAGGTGCTGCTAACACCTGTTCCTGCATTGCACTTTTTATATTTTTATGCCTTACAAGCAGATTATACCCCTTTTATTCGAATAATGCAACAGGCAATTTCAATTTATTTGAAAATATAGCAGACTTTTACAGGAACCGCGCCCGGTTTTTCGGCACGGTTCCTTTTTTGCCGTTTCCTACGGGGAACCTTCGCCGGGGGACGCACAGCGCCGTTTGCGGGGCTTTGGGCGGCGCCCCATCGCCCTTGGCCGTGAAATCCTGTATTTCCGCGGAATACGACGCTTTTTCACATAACCATCACATAGAATTTATAAAATAGCCTGTATTCCTTAAAAGAATGTTTACATTTTTGGTTTGGGAAATTGATAAAATAGAAAAGTATAGCGGATAAAAATCGCCGTAAACAGGAGGGATTCGAATGATTGAGGTGAAAAACCTCTCAAAGCGCTACGGGCAGAACGTCGCTTTGAACAATATCAATTTCTCGGTGGAGAAAGGCACCGTCGTCGGATTTTTGGGGCCGAACGGGGCCGGAAAATCCACAACTATGAATATCATCACCGGGTATCTTTCCGCAAGCGCCGGTTCGGTTACGGTCGGCGGCTACAACACGCTCGACCATCCGAACGAAGTGAAAAAGCTGATCGGCTACCTTCCTGAACAGCCGCCGCTTTATCCCGATATGACGGTGGAAGAATATCTGAATTTCATGTACGATTTGAAAAAGGTGACCTTGCCGCGCAAAGAACATCTGGAACAGATTTGCGCGCTTACAAAAATCACCGACGTGTACGGCCGGCTGATTCAGAACCTGAGCAAGGGCTACAAACAGCGCGTCGGTTTGGCGCAGGCGCTTCTGGGGAATCCCCCTGTGCTGATTTTGGACGAGCCGACCGTCGGGCTTGACCCGAAACAGATTATTGAAATCCGCAATCTGATTCATAATCTGGGGAAAAACCATACAATCATCCTCAGCTCCCATATCCTGCCCGAAATCCAGGCGGTCTGCGAGCGGATTATCATTATTAACCGGGGCGAGCTGGTTGCCGACGGCACACCGGACAGCCTGTCCCGCAGCCTGAGCGGCGACAGCCGCGTTACCGTCCGGATTGAGGGCGGCGAAAACGAGGTTTCAAAAGCGCTGCGCGGCGTGCCGGATATTGTTTCGGTGCGGACGCTGGGCGAAAAGGAACCCGGCGTATTTGAATACAGCGTGGAAGCCCGCGAAAACTGTGACCCCCGCCGCGCCCTGTTCCGGCTGGCGGCGGAAAACAACTGGCCGATTCTGGAAATGCGGAACGCCGGCCTTTCGCTGGAAGATGTGTTCCTGCGGCTGACCGCCGCGGCCTATATTGAGGATAACACCGGTGAAGAAGCCGGAAAGGAGAGTGAAACCGCGTGAGGGCGATTGCAAAAAGAGAATTAAAGGCCTATTTTATTTCTCCCATCGGGTACGCCTGCATAGCCATTCTGCTGGCGCTTTACGGTTACTATTTTTATCAGGTGATGATGCTCCGTTCCTCCTACTATATCCAGAGCGTCTACAGCACCATGTTTATCTGGGGCATGATGGTGATTCCGATTATCACGATGCGCAGCTTCAGCGAGGAAATGCGCAACCGCACCGACCAGGCGCTGCTTACCGCGCCGGTCGGGGTAACGTCGATTGTGCTTGGCAAATTTCTGGCGGCGTTAGCCGTATTTGCCATCGCCTTGCTCGGTTCGCTGATTCCGGTCGTTGTTATCGGCCTGCATTCTTCCCCAAGCTGGGCGAATATCTTCGGGAATATCCTCGGCACCCTGCTGTACGGCGCGGGAAGGATTGCCGTCGGCATTTACATTTCCAGCCTGACGCAGAGCCAGATTGTCGACGCCATCTCGACCTTCGGTATTTCCATCATTCTGATGGTGGTCAGTCAGTTAAACGGCCTGGTTACCAACGAGAATGTCTCCAAAGTAATCAACTGGATTTCGTTTGATACGCGCTTTCAGCCGTTTACCAAGGGAATACTGAATATTTCGAGTATTGTTTTCTTCCTGAGCGTCGCCGCGGTATTTATCTTCCTGACCGCCCGCAAGCTCGAAAGCAAAAGATGGAGCTAAGGAGGGTAGACAGATGACGAACGAAAACGAGAAGAATCCCGTTTCCCCCGTAACGGAAGAAACTTCGCAGCCCGCCGCCGAAACAGCCGCCGCCGAAGAAACGGCGCAGGCAGAGGAACAATCGGGGAAAAAATCCAAAGAACCGAAAAAGGCGAAAAAGGACCGCCGTTCCATAAAAGAGATTGTAAAAACGGAAAAATTCCGCCGCGGCGGAATTTCCGCCGCGTTTACCGCGGGCTTTATCGCTGTGGTGATTTTAATTAATGTGATTGTCGGCCTGTTGGGCGAGCGGTATCCGTCCATGAACGTGGACCTTACAA
>JAAYWU010000179.1 GCA_012516295.1 Clostridiales bacterium
CTTCCTCCGGCGTTAAGCCCAGCGCTTTGAACATACGCTGCTGCAGTTCGGGGTCGTGGATACGGATGGAACCGCCGCCGATTTCGTTGCCGTTCAGCACCATATCGTACGCAATCGCTTTTACGCTTCCCGGGTCGCTTTCCAGCTTGTCGAGGTCCTCAATGCACGGGCAGGTAAACGGATGGTGCATTGCCACAAACCGGTTTTCTTCCTTGCTGTACTCGAAAAGCGGGAAGTCCGTCACCCACAGGAGGCACGGCTTGCTCTTGTCAATCAAATCGAAGCGCCTTGCCAGCTCGCAGCGGAGGGCGCCAAGGGAATCAAATACAACCTTGTTTTCGTCGCTGGCGACAATCAGCAGGACGTCGCCGGTTTCCGCTCCCAGTGTTTTGCGCACTGCGGCCGTTTCTTCGGGAGCAAGGAATTTTTCATAGGAAGAGGTTTCCCCGCCCGCCGTCAGCCTTGTCCATGCAAGGCCTTTTGCGCCGTAGGATTTTATCCACTCGGTCAGCTTGTCGATTTCCTTGCGGCTCAGCTTTTCCGCAAGCCCCTTCAGGTTAATGCCGCGCACGCTTCCGCCGCCTTCAATCGCGCCTTTGAACACGCGGAATTCCGTCGCTTTCAGGTCGGCTGTCAGGTCCGCCAGCTCCAGGCCGAAGCGAAGGTCCGGTTTATCGGAGCCGAAGCGGGTCATGGCCTCATTCCAGGTCATGCGGCGGAACGGCGTTTCCAAATCAATGCCCAGTACTTTTTTATAGACAAGCTTCATAAAGCCTTCGGCGATTTCCATAACGTCGTCGGCGCTGACAAAGGACATTTCAAAGTCAATCTGCGTAAACTCCGGCTGGCGGTCAGCGCGCAGGTCCTCGTCGCGGAAGCAGCGCGAAACCTGCATATAGCGGTCAAAGCCGGAAAGCATCAGAAGCTGCTTGTAAAGCTGGGGGGACTGGGGAAGGGCAAAGAAGCTCCCGGGGAACATCCGGGAAGGAACAAGGTAATCGCGCGCGCCTTCCGGCGTGGATTTAATCAGAATCGGGGTTTCGATTTCAAGAAACCCGTTGTCGTCAAAATAATCGCGCGCTACCTTCACGATTTTATGCCTGCCGATAATCTTATCCTGCACATCGGGGCGGCGCAGGTCGAGGTAGCGGTACTTCAAACGCAAATCCTCTTTTACATTTGACTCCTCCACAATTTCAAACGGAGGGGTTTCGCTCTTCGCCAGCACGCGCAGGTCGGTGACCTCCAGCTCAATGTCCCCCGTCGGAAGCTCCGGGTTTTTCGAGGAACGCTCGCGGACAACGCCGGTTGCCGCCACAACATACTCGGAGCGCAGGGAAAACGCCTTATCAAATACCGCGCGGTCGGTCGCGTCGTTGAAAGCAAGCTGTAAAATGCCGGTGCGGTCGCGCAGGTCAATAAAAATCAACTGTCCCAAATCGCGCTGGCGCTGCACCCAGCCGCACACGGTTACGGTCTTGCCGATATCGCTTGCGCGCAGCTCGCCGCAGTAGTTTGTCCGTTTCATTCCCGTCATGAATTCTGCCATAAATTAGCCTCCAAAGTAAATAGAATTCTGTATTTCATATGTATCTGCTTTCGGTATTGTAAAGCAGGCGCAGGGAAAATCTTCGCTTATAAACGTGCGTGCAGGCTCCGCCTGCGGAAAATGCCGAAAGGGCGCTCAGCTTAAAACGCGATATCGTCCTCGCCCCTTGCCTGCAAAACAATAAACTGCTCGACAAAGTCCTTGCTCAGGTCGACTTCTTCTTTTTCACCGGTTTTCATGTTCTTTACCATTGCTTTTTTGCTTTCCAGCTCATTGTCGCCAAGCACAAGCGTGTATTTCGCGCCGATCTTATCCGCGTATTTCATCTGTGCCTTCAGTCCGCGGGCGTTCAGGGCGCAGGCCGCGATAATGGAATACTCCTGCAGGCTGTGCGCCAGCCGGAACGCTTCCACCTTTGCCGCCTCGCCCAGCGCCGCGATAAAGATATCGCAGGTTTCCGGTTCGGGCATTTCAATTTTCTGCTTCTCCATAATCATTATAAGGCGTTCCATGCCGAGGCCGAAGCCCAGCGCCGGCAGATGCTGGCCGCCCATTTCCTCCACCAGCCCGTCGTAGCGTCCGCCGCCGCAGACCGTGCTCTGTGCGCCAAGGTCCCCGGAGACAAACTCAAACACCGTTTTGGTGTAGTAATCCAGCCCGCGCACAATGGAGTGATTCACGTTGTATTCGATCTTTACCGCGTCCAGATAGCTTTTTACGCTTTCAAAGTGCACCCTGCACTCGTCACAGAGGTAGTCGAGCATACGGGGCGCACCCGCGGCGATTTTCGAGCAGATCGGGCTTTTGCAGTCCAAAATACGCATGGGGTTGCGCTCCAACCTGCCGAGGCAGGTTTCGCAAAGCTGATCCTTATACCCGCTGAAATATGCTTTCAGCGCCTCGTAATATTTGGCGCGGCAGTCCGGACAGCCGATGGAATTGATCTCCAGCCTTAAATTGCGCACGCCAAGGCGGTCGAATATGCTTTTCGCAATACTGATCAGCTCCGCGTCCGCCATCGGCGAGGGAGCACCCAGCATTTCCATTCCAAACTGGTGGAACTCACGCAGACGCCCCGCCTGTGTGTTTTCATAGCGGTAGCAGGAAGTGAAATAATACAGCTTCTGCGGAAGGCCCTCGTTGTAAAGGCCGTGCTCCAAAAGCGCGCGCACCACACCGGCGGTCCCTTCCGGACGAAGGGTAATGGAGCGGCCGCCTTTGTCATTAAAGGTGTACATTTCCTTTTGGACCACATCGGTCGTTTCGCCTACCGAACGCTGAAAGAGGCGCGTATCCTCGAAAACCGGGGTACGGATTTCCCCGAAGCCATGGATTTTCGCCTCACTGCGCATCACGTCCTCAACAACCTGCCACTTGCCGGTCTGAACCGGCAGCAGATCCTGTGTTCCCTTTTGTGCTTTAATCAGTTCCATAGCGTTTCTCCTTGAAAATAGAATATAAAAACCCCCGTCCCCAAAGGGACGAGGGAAATCCTCGCGGTGCCACCCTTCTTCAAGGGCCGAAGCCCTCCTCAAAAATCCCCGATAACGCGGGGAACGCCGGCTCCCGGATGTCTTCGCTGAAAGCGCCGATGCAGGCGCGCTTGCAGTCACGACGCGCCCTCCCTGAGCTGGGCTTTCAGGTACTCCTTCCGTTCATCGCCATATTCTTTATGCTTTGGGGTTTAAAATATTGCGCCAATCCAAATCGCCGCGCTCCAGACCGTGAATCAGCACCTCGGCGGTTGCAATGTTCGTGGCGACCGGAATATTATGCATGTCACACAGCCGCAGAAGGTTCATATCGTTGGGCTCATGCGGCTTGGGGTTCAGCGGGTCGCGGAAAAACAGAAGCAGGTCAACCTCGTTACAGGCAATCCGCGCGGCAATCTGCTGGTCGCCGCCCTGGGAACCGCCCAAAAAGCGCTGGATTTCCAGCCCGGTTGCTTCCGCCACCATCTTCCCCGTGGTTCCTGTGGCGCACAGGTAATGCCGGCTTAAAACGCCGCAATATGCGATACAGAACTGAACCATCAGTTCTTTTTTAGCGTCATGGGCAATTAATGCGATATTCATACCATTC
>JAAYWU010000180.1 GCA_012516295.1 Clostridiales bacterium
CGGGCAGGCCATCGACGGCGTTTACGAGCGAAACGATGTTACGATCCGCGAACTGGAAGGCATGGAGCAAAACAAAGGCTTTTATCCGATCCCCGGATTGCCGCAGCCGGAATCCACAGAAACAACGATTCTTGAAAACGGAATCGAATACAGCGTGGACTTTGAAAACGGGCAGAAAACCGGTTTTTTCCTCGACCAGAAATACAACCGCAAAGCGGTCGCGCAGCTCAGCCGCGGGAAAAAAGTCCTGGACTGCTTTACCCACACCGGTTCCTTCGCGCTGCACGCGGCAAAAGGCGGCGCCGAACGCGTCCACGCCGTGGATATCTCCGGAGACGCCATCGCCATCGCGCAGAAAAACGCAGAGCGGAACGGTCTTCAGGAAAAAATAACCTTTCAAACCGCAAATGTATTCGACCTCCTTCCGGAACTGCCCTGCGGCGCAAAGGACGGTTACGATTTCATCATATTGGATCCTCCCGCTTTTACCAAGTCCCGCCATACTGTTGAGCACGCGATAAAGGGCTACAAAGAAATCAATCTGCGCGCAATGAAGGTGCTCCCGCGCGGAGGATATCTGGCAACCTGCTCCTGTTCCCACTTTATGACCGACGAGCTTTTCCGCAGCATGCTCCGAAGCGCGGCGTTTGACGCGCAGGTATCGCTGAAACAGATCGAAGCCCGCCAGCAGGCCCCCGACCACCCCATCCTGTGGAACGTTCCGGAAACAAGCTATCTGAAATTTTATATCTTCCAAATCGTATAAAAAACTCCCGCGACAGACTACCGCGGGAGTTTTTAAATTCTACTTGACATCACCCTTGTAAAGTAGTAATATAGCAGCAATAAACATTACTATTTTTATATGAATTATAATGTTAAAGGAGGAGTCCTATGAATCAAGCGAAAGCAATAAACCACGGCCGGATGTTACTCCGTAATTTTCTGCATGAACGAATGTGCGGCTCCTCTTGTTGTTTTAATCAATAAAAATCATGCAGAAGGAGCTTTGTTATTATGAACGGCAGAAAATATCAATTTGAAACCTTACAGGTACATGCGGGGCAGGAAAAGCCCGATCCGGCGACGGACGCAAGGGCCGTACCGATTTACCAGACCACCTCTTACGTATTCAAGGATTGCGCGCAGGCCGCCAACCGCTTTGGCTTAGCCGAGACGGGCAACGTTTACAGCAGGCTGATGAACCCCACCTCGGACGTATTCGAGCAGCGTGTAGCCGCGCTGGAAGGCGGCGTCGCCGCCCTTGCAACCGCTTCGGGTGCTTCGGCCATTACCTATGCCATTCAGAACTTAGCACACGCGGGTGACCATATCGTTTCCGCAAACAGCATCTACGGCGGTACATATAATTTGCTGGAGCATACGCTTGCAGCTTTCGGAATCCACACGACCTTTGTTGACGCTGACAAGGAAAACAGTTTTGAAAACGCCATACGCCCAAACACAAAGGCGGTTTTTATCGAGACACTCGGCAACCCGAATTCCCGCCTTGTGGATATGGACGCGGTTGCCGCCGTCGCGCACAAGCACAGCATCCCGCTGATTGTGGACAATACCTTCGCAACCCCGTATCTTCTCCGCCCCATTGAGCATGGCGCGGATATCGTGGTGCATTCGGCAACGAAATTCATCGGCGGGCACGGCACGTCCCTGGGCGGCGTAATCGTGGACTCCGGGAAATTCGACTGGGAGGCTTCCGGAAAATTCCCGTGGCTGAGCGAGCCGGACCCCAGCTACCACGGAATCCGCTTTACCAAGGACGTTGGAGCCGCGGCGTTCGTAACGCGCATCCGCGTAATCCTGCTGAGGGACACCGGGGCGACGATCAGCCCGTTCAATTCCTTCCTGCTCCTGCAGGGGCTTGAAACGCTCTCCCTCCGCGTTGAGCGGCACGTGGAAAACGCTTTAAAGGTCGTTGACTTTCTCTCGAAGCATCCGAGGGTGGAACGCGTGAACCATCCGTCCCTGCCCGACAGCCCGTACCATACCCTGTATCGGAAATATTTCCCGAACGGCGCCGGTTCGATCTTTACTTTCGAGATTAAGGGCGGCGCACAGGAAGCGAAGCATTTTATTGACCGGCTCCAGATTTTCTCCCTGCTTGCCAATGTGGCCGACGTTAAATCGCTGGTCATCCATCCGGCGAGCACCACGCACTCCCAGATGACGGAAAGCGAACTGCTTCAGTCCGGTATTAAACCAAACACCATCCGCCTTTCCATCGGCACCGAGCACATCGACGATTTACTTTATGACCTTAACCAGGCATTATCGTAAATGCAACGTATCATAAAAAAACAGGGGCCTGCTGTTACAGGCTCCTGTTTTTTATTTCAGCCTTCCGGCTTTACATGTACGTCCAACTGGTTATAAGGGATATTCATTCCCGCCTCGTCGAATGCAAGCTTTACCTTCTCCTGCATATCGAAATAGAGGGCGGTAAAATCTTCTCTCTTACACCAAATCCGAACTTCTATGGTAACGGAACTATCCTTATGTTCGCCCACGGCCACAAGCGGAGCGGGTTCTTTCAGCGCCAGCGGATTGTCCTCTATCACTTTTTTCAGCAGTTGTTTCGCTTTCGCAATATCGGCGTCGTAGCCTATGCCGTAATGCAGGTCCAGCCTGCGGGTCGGCATGGCGGAGTAATTGGTAATGACGCTGGCGGTGATTTTGGAATTCGGAATCACAACCACTTTATTGTCGGATGTCCGCAGCGAAGGAACCATGATTTCAATCCGCTCAACCGTTCCTTCCTCCTTATCGAACGCAAGGTAATCGCCGACGCGGAAGGGGTGGGTAAAAATAATCTGCGCCCCGCTGGCAATATTCGACATGCTGTCTTTCATTGCCAGACCAATGGTCAGACCCGCGGCGCCAAGGGCCGCGACAATGGAACTCACGTTCATACCGAGCTGCGCCGCAGCCGTAATGCAGACGATAATTTTCAAAAGCGATTTGCTCAGCGAGCACAGGAAGGTTGTAATACCGGTGTCCGCTATCGAACGCTGCATCGCCCGGAACATCAGATGAACCAGCTTGTTGCTGAGCCACCAGCCGATCCCCAGAATCAACAGGGCGCCGATTATCTTCGGCAGGCCGGCTTCCAGCGCCGTCAGCAGCTGCTGCCAGTAATTTTCAAAATGGAATGCCATAGAATACCTCCAGATCAACCGTCTTTTCGACGAGCCGTTATGTATTTTCCTAATATTATAGACTGTTTTCACAAAATCACAAGGAAAACAGGGAAAACCTGACTGCATAGGAGAATTTTACATATTGTTTCCCTAAAAATTTACCGCCGTCCCAAAGGGGCGGCGGTTGTTTCATTTTATGTAGTTTCTTCGCCGGTCCCATAAAATTTCACAAGAAGCTGCGCATAAAAGGCGGCAAGAACCTGCTGGAAGAGCGTTCCGATCATCACCGGGAACATTACTTCCGCGGGGAAATATGCGGCGGCGATCACGGCGCCCGCGCTGATATTGCGCATCCCGCAGGCGTAGGTCATCGAAACAATCATCTCCCGCTTCCTTCTGAGCAAAAGCGCGCAGGCCCAACCGATGGCATAGCCCGACGCCGCGATAACCAGCATCGTCCCGGTAACGGCAAAAAGGAAGCCGTTCATATGCTTGATAAACGGCGCAACCTTAGAGGAATTCACGGCAACAACGATCATCAGCGCAATTTTCCCGAACGGCGCAAGCTTTGGGGAAAGCGTCTGCTTCAGAGTGCCTCCGCTGAATTGATTCAGCGTCATAGCCAGAACCGCCGGCACGGCGACCATCAGCAGCAGTTCCTCCATCATCGCAGCCGTATTGACCTGAACATTGGAACCTACAAAATGATGCAGGCTGAATGGGACAAGGAACGGCGCCAGAAGCGTGTCAATCAGAATAATCGACAGCGTGAACGGAACGCTTCCGCGGTAAATGGAAACCCACATCGAGCTGACAACCGCGTTGGGAACGACAAACTCCAAAACCATTCCCGTAACGGTATAAGGGTGCCCCGGAAAGAGCAGGCTTCCGACCATATTCGCCAGCAAGGGGACAACCAAATGAATAACGAACAGGGAAACCATCAGCGGCATCGGGTGCTGGAACACGCGCTTCAAATCGCCGAACCGCGAACCCAAACTGCCGCAGAACGTCATGAACGCAAAGACATATGGAACGATAAACAGGACATGGCTGAGTGAATCCGCAAAAAGGACACCGAAAAGCAGGCACGCGGGTGTGACGAACGCCATCCGCTTTTCTATGAATGTATTAAAGGAATACAGAAAGCGCACCATCCATCCCCCCGTTTCGAAAAATGAATCCAAAAGAGCTTTGCACGATGCATCAACTTCTTCCGAATTCCGCAAGAACCAATCCCTCGTTGTGTTCCTGCGCCCATCGGATGCTCCACTCATTGGCAAAGATCAAGAGGTGATGCCCCCGTAAGTCCTGAATCCGCTTGGTGTCGGATGTAAGGTTCAGGGTTTTCGGGTCAAGATCGCTGTTTTCAATCCAACGGATATACTGATACGGTAGGCCTTCCATGCGGATGTCCACATTGTATTCATTTTTCAGCCGGTATTCCAACACGTCAAACTGAAGGGTTCCGACAACGCCGACAATCACTTCTTCCATGCCGCCGCCCAGCTCCTGGAAAATCTGAATCGCGCCTTCCTGCGCGATCTGGAACATTCCTTTCACGAATTGCTTGCGTTTCATGGTATCGACCTGCTGCACGCGGGAAAAATGCTCCGGGGCAAACGTCGGGATACCGCCGAACGAAAACTTTTTGGAGGGGGAGCACAGGGTGTCCCCGATGGAAAAGATACCGGGGTCGAAAACGCCGATAATGTCGCCCGCATACGCTTCGTCGATGACCTCACGGTCCTGAGCCATCAGTTGCTGCGGCTGCAAAAGCTTCATCTTTTTTCCGCCCTGCATATGGTAAACTTCCAGACTCCTGTCGAATTTTCCGGAACAGATGCGCATAAACGCGATGCGGTCGCGGTGGGCCTTGTTCATATTCGCCTGAATTTTAAATACAAAAGCGGAAAATTCTTTGTCAAACGGGTCAATCAGCCCTATATCCGAATCCCTCGGCAGCGGGGATGTGGTCATATTTAAAAATTCTTCAAGGAATGGTTCGACACCGAAATTGGTCAGAGCCGACCCGAAAAACACCGGGGAAAGCTTTCCGCTGCGGACGGCTTCCAGATCGAATTCGTACCCTGCGCCGTCCAGCAGCAGGATATCATCCTCGAGGGTGCTGCGGTGATCCTCCCCAATCAGGGTATTCAACCGCTCGTCGGTGATATCCACTTTTGTGGCTTCCACCTCGTGTTGGCCGTTATTCGCCTTAAACGCGATAATTTCCTTCTTGTTTCTGTCGTAAACGCCTTTAAATTCCTTTCCGGAACCGATCGGCCAGTTCATCGGGAAGGTTTGGATCCCCAGCTCCTTTTCGATTTCCTCCATCAGGTCGAACGGATCCCGCGCTTCGCGGTCCATTTTATTGATAAAGGTGAAGATCGGAATATTGCGGAGCGTGCAAACTTTAAAAAGCTTGCGGGTCTGCTTTTCAACACCCTTGCCGGCGTCGATCACCATGACCGCCGAATCGGCGGCCATCAGGGTGCGGTAGGTGTCTCCGAGAAATCCTCATGCCCCGGCGTATCCAATATATTGATGCAATAGCCCTGATAATTAAACTGCATAACGGAGGAAGTAACCGATATTCCTCTTTGCTTTTCAATTTCCATCCAGTCGGAAACCGCATGCTTTGCCGTTTTCTTTCCCTTTACGGAACCGGCGAGCGAAATCGCGCCGCCGTAGAGTAAAAGTTTCTCCGTTAAGGTCGTTTTCCCCGCATCCGGGTGAGAGATTATCGCAAAGGTTCTCCTTCGCTTTATTTCATCCACGTAACTTGCCAAAATCCTTCCTCCAGCCAGTAAAAAATACACTTGTTCATTTTAAAAC
>JAAYWU010000181.1 GCA_012516295.1 Clostridiales bacterium
ATCGGAATTGTCATTGCTGTTGCGGGCCTGGCTTTTGTCCCGTTCTATCAATATTTTATTAAAGAGGTTCCAGATATCCCGAACCTGACCATCATTTATCTATTATTCCTTTTCAATTCGGTTATCACATATTTTTACTCATACAAGCAGCAGATTATTATAGCCGACCAAAAAGTGTATATCTGTTCGTTGTTCCAATACGGGTTCGCAATTGCTCAGAATTTTCTCCAAGTTTTTCTTCTCATCCTGACAAAAAACTTCATTTGCTATTTATGCACACAGATTTTATTCAGCTTTTTTACAAATTATTTTCTCGCGCGGAAAGCGGAGAAAATGTACCCCTTCCTAAAAAAATATGAAAAGGAGAGGCTGAGTAAGGAAGACCGCGCCGCCATTGTAAAAAATATAAAAGCGATGTTCATGCACCGGATCGGGAGTGTTGTGGTAAACGGCACCGATACGCTGGTTCTTGCCAAGTTTGTCGGCATTGTCAGCGTGGGAATTTACTCGAACTATTACCTGATTACAAATACCCTTATGAATATA
Source organism: Clostridiales bacterium (assembly GCA_012516295.1). GTDB lineage: Bacteria > Bacillota > Clostridia > Oscillospirales > Acutalibacteraceae > Caproiciproducens. Next base: position 547 of record JAAYWU010000181.1, read on the forward strand.
ACGAAGCAGATTTTCAGCGGGATTACGGCGAGCGTCGGAAACCTTGGCGCGGTGGAGGATCACAAAAAGTCCTATGAGGTCTACCTGGCGATCAATTTCGCCTGTTTCTGGATTTTCAGCTTCTGCGCCATCTCCCTTTTCAGCTTGTTTAACCCGTTCATGCTGCTTTTTACGGGCAAGCAAAACCTTCTGTTTTCCCTGCCCATCGTTTTTGTCATTGTCTTGAATTTTTACACGTCCGGAATGCGGCAGGCAACCCTGACGTTCCGGGACGCGTTCGGGCTGTTCTGGTACGACCGGTACAAGGCGGTTTTCGAGGCTGCTGTAAATCTGATTGCTTCCATTCTGCTTGTGCAGCATTTAGGCGTTGCCGGCGTTTTTATCGGCACCCTGATCAGCACAATGACCATCGACTTCTGGGTCGAACCGCTGGTTCTGTTCCGGCATGGGTTCCAGCGTTCCGTAAGCACTTATTTTCGCCGGTATGCGCTTTATATGGCGCTGACCTTGGCCGTTGGTTTTCTGACCCATTCCTGTTGCGCCTTCGTTCCGGGCAAGGGCTTTTTCAGCTTTATAGCCAAAGGTTTTCTTTGCCTGCTGCTGCCAAACACAGCTTACCTTCTTGTGTTTTGGAACACAAAAGAATTTCAGTATCTGAAAGGGTTTGTAAAAATCCCACCGCTTCGCAGGTCTTAATCCGTTTCCAATTTGTATAATTCATTGATGATATATCAATATATATAGAATTTGTTTCTGATATAAAAAACTCCCGGTTTTCTCCGGGAGTTTTCGTTTATCATAAAACAGGTAAGATACGATTTTGCAGACAGCTATGCAGCCGCACGCGGTACCCCTGTAAGGGTTCCCTGCAAAAATGGTCTGCGGACTGTTTCGCACGCAAAATTATTTACAGATGTAATTCAGTTCGCCGACCTCTTTGCCGCCCTTATAGTAAATACGCGGCACACGCTTTGAAATCATGCAGGCGAGCTCATAGTTGATGGTCTGGTTATAGCTTGCCAGCTCGTCAAGGGTAATCGAAGCATCCCCGTCGCGGCCGAACACCGTAACAACGTCGCCTTCCTTCACATCCGGAACAGAGGTTACGTCCAGCATGAGCTGATCCATGCAGACGCGGCCGATAATCTTTGCCTTCCGGCCGCGCACAAGCATACTCCCCTGCACATACAAATGCCGGAGATAGCCGTCGGCATATCCGATCGGCACCGTAGCGATCTTTGTAGGCATGGTCGGGGTAAATTCCCTTCCGTAGCGGACGCTGGTTTGGGCCTCAACGGTTTTGACAAGCGAAACAATGCTCTTCAGCTCCATGGCGGGAATGAGGTTCATTGGATGCTTTATTTTCCCGGACGGCTTCAGCCCGTAAAGGATCACGCCGGGGCGCACCATGTCCAACTGCGTCTCCGGGTAATCGAAGGTTGCCGCGGAATTCGCGCAGTGGCGGATGCGGAATGTGATGCCGCGTTTTTGAAGCAGTTCGACCGCCTTCATCAGGTTTCCATACTGCGTCATCGTGAAATCGCGCCCGTCATCCCCCTCGTCGGCAACGGCGAAATGGGTAAAGATTCCCTCGGCGTCAAGCGCCGGGAGCCTGCAAACCCGTTCCATGTCGTCGATTTCCCCGGCGTCGCGCACCGGGTCCTGGTACATAAACCCGATACGGCTCATACCGGTATCGACTTTGATATGCACCTTCACCGTAACGCCGGCTTTTTGCGCTTCCTGCGAAAGGGATTCGCCATAACCCGCAGAAAGCACCGTCTGCGAGATATTCAGCTTACTTAACTGGGCAGCCATGCTGGGCGGCGTGTAACCCAAAATCAGAATGGGAAGCTTCACACCCGCATTGCGGATCTGCATAGCCTCTTCCAAGTTGGAAACGGCAACCCAGTCCGCCCCCAGCTTTTCATATTCCCGCGCCAGGGTTTCCGCGCCATGGCCGTAAGCGTCCGCTTTGATTACACAGCAGATCATCGTCCCCGGCTTCACCTGATCCCGGATCACTTTAAAATTATGGTCGATTGCATCCAAGCTGACCTCGGCCCAAGTCCGTCTGAAAAATTCACTCATTCTATTTTTCACCTGAATTATTTGAAGTATTTTACTCCCGATTCAAAAATCTTCTGGTCCTTTTCGCCGGGAACGTTCTTGTACAGATTTTCACCCATGCGTTCGGAGTGCGCCATTTTTCCAAGGATACGCCCGTCCGGCCTGGTAATGCCCTCAATTGCGCAGACGGAGCCGTTCGGGTTCCACTCAATCCTGCCGCTCGGCATGCCGTCCGGGGTGGTGTACTGGGTTGCGACCTGACCGTTTGCAATCAGCTTCTCCAGAACCTCATCGCTTGCCACAAAGCGGCCTTCGCCGTGGGAAACGGGCACCGCGAATACATCCCCCACGTCCACCCCGGCAAACCACGGGGATTTCACAGAGGTCACCCGGGTGTATACCATGCGGGAAACATGGCGTCCCAGCGTGTTGAAGGTCAGCGTCGGCGCCTTTTCGTCCGGCCGCATAATTTCACCGTAAGGCACAAGCCCCAGCTTAATCAGGGCCTGGAACCCGTTGCAGATTCCAAGCATCAGCCCGTCGCGGTTTTTCAGAAGGTCATTTACCGCCTCGGCAATTTTCGGATTGCGGAAGGTGGTCGCAATAAATTTGCCGGAGCCGTCCTGTTCGTCGCCGCCGGAGAAGCCGCCCGGAAGCATAATCATCTGCGACGCACGGATTGCTTTTTCCATACGTTCAATCGTCTCTTCAATGTCGGAAGGGGTCAGATTGCGTACAACAAGGACTTCCGGCTGCGCTCCCGCCCGCTCGAAGGCGCGCGCGCTGTCGTATTCACAGTTTGTACCCGGGAATACCGGGATAAAGACGCGCGGTTTCGCGGCTTTTATCGCCGGAGCTTTTTCAAAGCGCTGGCTATAGAACGGTATATCCCGCGCGACCGGCTGTTCTTCCGCCTGATTCGGGAAGATTTTTTCCAATGTGCCGTTCCATGCGGAAATCAGGGCATCGAGGTCCAGCCTTTCCCTGCCAAGGACAACCTGCGGCATGACGGACACCTTGCCCAGTTCAATCGCGGGGAACCCATCCGGAACTTCCGCGCCATACGCAAGTTCCGCAAGAATGGTACCGGAAGCCGGCGCAAAGAGGGTCTTTTCATCCAGAACCGACGGCTCAAAAATAAAGCCGAGCCGGTTGCCGAAACACATCTTCGCAACCGCGGCCGCCGCGCCGCCTTCTTTAACAACAGAAGCAGAGAGAATGGCGCCGTTCTGTATCATATTATGAATGCCGCGGTAATATTCTTTCAGTTTCTCCCAGTCGGGAAGCAGGGTTTCCGGATTCTCCGGCAGCGGGAACAAAACCACTTTTGCTCCCGGCTTTTTAAACGCCGCGGAAATCGTCGTGCTTGCTTTCGTCATTGCGACGGCGAAGCTGACCAATGTCGGCGGAACATCAAGCTGTTCGAAGCTTCCGCTCATGCTGTCCTTGCCGCCAATCGCCGGCAGGCCTAAGCCAAGCTGTGCGCTCAGCGCGCCCAAAAGCGCGGCAGTCGGCTTTCCCCAGCGCTTCGGGTCTTTTTTCAGCCTTCCAAAATACTCCTGAAACGTCAGCCTTGCTTTCATCGGGTCCGCGCCGACGGCGGCAAGCTTGGAAAGGCTTTCCACAACGGCGTAAGCTGCCCCGTGGAACGGGCTGAAACGGGCAATTCCCGGAATATAGCCGTAGGACATTGCGGTCGCGTCGTCGGTTTCTCCGTGAACAGCCGGGATTTTGGCCACCATTGCCTCTTCCGGCGTAAGCTGATACGTACCGGCAAACGGCATCAGCACCGTTGCGGCGCCGATGCTGGAGTCAAAGCGCTCGGAAAGTCCCTTCTGCCCACAGACTTCCAGCCGGGACAGGTTTTCCTGGAACGCTCTTTCCACCGACTTCCCCTTCAGGCAATCCGGAACGAGCTTCCGATAGTCGCGGCCGGAATCCACAGCTTCGATGACAACATCGTTTTTCTGTATTACGCCGTTCGTATCCAAGAACGCCCGGCTGATATCGACAATAATATCCTCGCGCCATTTCATGCGCAGGCGCGGTTCGTCCGTAACCACAGCGACAACCTGCGCATTGAGGTTTTCCTGGTTCGCCGCCGCGATAAAGGAATCCACATCCTGCGGGGACAGCACAACCGCCATTCGTTCCTGCGACTCTGAAATGGCAAGCTCCGTGCCGTCAAGCCCCTCGTATTTTTTAGGAACCTTATTCAAATCAATTTTCAGCCCGTCGGCAAGCTCGCCGATGGCTACGCACACGCCGCCCGCGCCGAAGTCGTTGCAGCGTTTAATAAGCTTTGCAACCTCCGGTTTGCGGAACAGCCGCTGTATCTTACGCTCGGTGGGCGGATTTCCCTTCTGTACCTCCGCGCCGCAGACTTCGATGGACTGCTCGGTATGCGCCTTGCTGGAGCCGGTCGCTCCGCCGCAACCGTCGCGCCCGGTGCTGCCGCCGAGAAGCACGATCAAGTCGCCCTCTTCCGGCGTTAAGCGCACAACATTTTCCTTCGGGGACGCGCCGATAACCGCGCCGATCTCCATACGCTTCGCAACATAACCGGGGTCGTAAAGCTCGGTAACCTGTCCGGTGGCAAGGCCGATCTGATTGCCGTAGGAGCTGTAGCCCTGTGCCGCACCGGTGGTAATTTTGCGGGTCGGCAGCTTGCCCGGAAGGGTTTCTTCGAACGGAATGCGCGGGTCGCCCGAACCGGTTACGCGCATAGCCTGATAGACATACGCCCTGCCGGAAAGCGGGGCGCGGATTGCGCCGCCAAGGCAGGTTGCCGCGCCGCCGAACGGCTCGATTTCCGTCGGGTGGTTGTGGGTTTCATTCTTAAACTGTACCAGCCATTTTTCTTCTTTCCCGTCCACAGTAACGGGCACTTCAATGGAGCAGGCGTTGATTTCCTCGCTTAAATCCAAATCCGGGATTTTTCCTTTTTTGCGCAGAAGCTTCATGCCGATCACCGCCATGTCCATTAAGGAAACCGGGCGGTCGGTTTCGCCGTACACTTCGGCGCGCGCGTCGTAATATGCTTTGAGAGCGTCTTCAATCGCACCGCTGAGAGCCGATTTTTCAATCTCAATCTTTTCCAGACGGGTTGAGAACGTGGTGTGGCGGCAGTGGTCGCTCCAGTAGGTGTCGATCACGCGCAGCTCCGTCACACTCGGGTCGCGCTTTTCCGATTTCCGGAAATAGTCGCGGCAGAATACCAGATCTTCAAAGCTCATGGCAAAGCCCATGGATTCATAATACCTGCGAAGCTCCTGTTCGCTCCAATCGATAAAGCCCGACACACGAGCGACATCGGGAGGCGTCTGCGCCGCCGTGTCGAGGGTTTCGGGCTTTTCCATAGAAGCAAGGCGGCTCTCCACAGGGTTCACCATATAATTCTTGATTTTATTCAGTTCTTCTTCCGTTACATTGCCCTTAACGGCAATTACGCGGGCGGTTGCCACCTGCGGGCGCTCCCCCTGCGTTAAAAGCTGGACGCACTGCGAGGCGGAATCGGCGCGCTGGTCATACTGGCCGGGCAGATACTCCATGGCAAATGCGGTGTAACCCTCCGGAAGAGGGTACACTTCGTCATATACGTTGTCCACATTCGGTTCTGAAAAAATGGTGTCCCGCGCCTGAACAAACTGTTCTTTTGTCAGCCCAGAAACATCGTAGCGGTTGATCAGCCGGATTTCCTCAACGGAGGTCAACCCTAAATTTTCGACAAGGTCCGACCGGATGTGCTGTGCTTCCACATCAAAGCCGGGTTTCTTTTCCACAAATACTCTGATTACGTCAGACATATTTCCCCCGTTCCGCCGCCTAAAGCAGCCGTTTAAACATGATTTCTTTAATAGTATCACAATTCCGTTCCATTATAAAGCGCTTCCAAAAACATTGACGTTTTCGATAAAAAATTCTTCTAAATAATAAAATAAACCGTCGGAGTCGTCCGGCGACAATCTGCTTGTAACATAAAAAAGCCGTTTGGCTCTCTTCCAAACGGCTTTTTGCTTACGCTTTTATTTTTCTGCATTCCATATAGAATCGCTTGTCGCACGCATGACCCATGGAGAAGGTCTTGCGCGGCAGCGCGCCATCAAGGGCTACGGTTTCAAACAGGCTGCTTTTTTCCATATTCGGCAGCAGGAATCCGACCGCACCCGCGTTTTCGGCGCAGAGCTTTTCAACAACGTCCTCGCCGTGTATGTAATCGACTTTTCCGCCCACCGAGGCAAGGCGCGTGTCAAGGAATTTCTGCAAGGTGCCCACTTCCAGATTGGACGGCGGATTTTTCACCCAGATATCTTTTTTCTCTTTCCCAATGACGCAGGTGATACGGTGCCCCTCGCAGGGAGTTTCGGAAATATCATAGTACCTGGAAATCTCACGCAGCAGTTCGTCCGGCTTCGTCTGGAAAACCACACGGTGAATCGGCTCAAACTGAAGGGAATCGTCGTAAAGGTTCACGACCTCCACAAGCGCCCAGCGCGCAGGATGGCGCGCGGCCTCTTCCGGTGCCAGCGTCTTTTTCAATTCTTCATAGCAGGCCTTCGCGGTCGCAAGGGAATGGTTCCCATCCCCGACGGCGAAAAGCAGATTGTCCCTGACCGGAAGGTTATCCAGCGCATTTTCCAACCGCTTGGCCGCCCTTTTATTCAGGCGAAAACCGCGGATGCTTCCGCTGTTCTGCATCAGCTTTCCTTCGTATTCCGGCGTTAAATCCTGCGGCTCGATCGCTTCGATCACGCTGCGCTGTTTGTCGTCAATCAAAATCATGATATGGGGAAGTTCCAGCGGAGCGCCGCGCCGGATTTTCATGCGGGGCGGAATCCGTTCCAGAACCGTTCCCTCTGTTGCGCGAATCGGTGTTTTGCTCCCCGCTTCATAGCGGTACTGTTCCAGATCCAGAGCCATCATGACCCCGCGGCGCACCCTGCCGTCCGCTAGGGTGCGTTCGACAAGTAGATAGCTGTCCTTCAGCTCCCGGAACACGCCTTCTTTTAAATAGCGCTCCATTGTGGAATTGATTCCGGCGGCATACGCTTCGGCGTCGGTCGTTTCAAGATAACATTCCGGATAGACCAAATAATATGTGGATGTATCCCCCGCCGCTTTTTTCACTTCCTGCCAGTACTCAGGCTGGGAAGTGTACTGGTCGCAGGCCACCACGCACCATTTTTCGGTCGGCACGTTTTTCGGCAGCAGGATATCCGCCGGCTTAAAATACGGATGCTTCATATTCAATCTCCTGTTCCGTTTATCTAGTTTAAGGATTTACTTTGTTAAAATAGTACCACAAATCCTCATCCGCATGCAACCCGGAATCAGGACTTTGCGCGCGCCTGATTCAAAAAATACGTAATAAAGAAGATGACAGCGGCTACCAGAACAATGGTCCCGCCCGCCGCGGTTCCGGCGTAATAGGAGATAATTAAGCCGCTCACGCCGGAAAACAGGGAAATCCCGATGGCGGTAAAATGATAGGAACGCATGCTTTTTGCAAGGTTGCGGGCCGAGGCCGCAGGAAGCACCAGCAGGGAATTGATAATCAGCACGCCGACCCACTTAATGGAAACGGTAACAATCACCGCAACCAGAATCACAAAGAATTTTTCCACCAGCCGGACGCGGATTCCCTTGCTCGCGGCAAGATCGGTATTCAGGCTGACCAGCATCAGCTTATTAAAAAAGAAGCCCCAAAGGAGGACGACGGCTGCCAGAATCAAGGCAAGCATGCGGATTTCTTCCGGCTGCACCGTTAAAATATCCCCGATTAGATAGCCGGAATATTTCGCGAACCCCCCGGACGCCGACAGCAGCACAATGCCCAGGGCAAGCCCGGTGGAAGAAAACACCCCGATGATCGTGTCCGAAGAGGAGGTTTCGGAATCCATAACCGCCGAAATGCAAAGCGCAAACAACAGCGAAAAGCCCATCATCGAAACAAGATAGTTGTCAACGCCCATCAAAACGCCGATTGCAATGCCCGTCAGCGCCGAATGGCCAAGCGCGTCGGAGAAAAACGACATTTTGTTGTTCACGATCATCACGCCTACCAGCCCGAACAGCGGCGTAATGAGCAGAACCGCCAGCAGCGCGTTTTTCATATAGGAGAATTCCGTCCATTCAAATGGCAACAGCAGATCAATCAAGGAATAAATCACACTCATTTTCTCACCCCTCCGGTCAATTTCAGGCCGAAGGCTTCCCTGACCTCCGGAGTTTTCATAACTTCATTCACAGTACCGCTTACAACAATGGTACCGTCCAGCAAAGCGGCGCGGGTCGCGTATTTTTCCACATGGTTTAAGTCATGGGAAACCAATATAATCGGCATTTGATGCTCCGCGCGCATCGAGGTGACAAGATCGTAAAAGGCGCCGATTCCCCTTCGGTCCACCGCGGAAACCGGTTCGTCCAAAAGAAGCAGATCCGGCTTCGGTTCCAGGGCAAAAACGAGCAGCACGCGCTGCAGCTCCCCGCCGGACAAACTGCCGATGCGCTTTTTTAACAGGGACGGGCCGCCGCCGACTTGTGCGAGCAGGCGCTCCGCCCGCGATATCTGTTCTTTTTTATGTCCCAGCCAGACAGGGAACCCGCCCATATTCGCGCAAAGCAGATCGCCCACCGTAACAGGCGTGGAACGGTCAAAAACCAAATTTTGGGGCACATACCCGATGCGCGGTTTCTCAATCTTCTCCCCCTGCGCGTTCGAAAAGACCACGCTACCCGTATAGGGAATACGCCCCAGAAGCGCTTTTAAAAGCGTTGTCTTGCCCGCGCCGTTCCGGCCGATCAGCGCCAGGATTTCCCCATGGTGAACATCGAGCGATACGTTATGCAGAATCACTCCGTCATGCTTTTTTACCGTTTAATTGCGTATTTGCGTACTGCATCTGCAAATGTCCATGTGTGCCCCCTACTTTAAAGCCTTTTTTAGAACCGCAAGATTGTTTTCCATCGCGGTAAGATAAGCGTCTTTCTTGTTTTCACCCGTTACCGCCGGGTCAAGCGAATAAACCGCCGCGCCGCTTTCCTTTGCGATAATATTCGCCGCGGACTCCGGGTACTGCGGCTCCGCAAAAATGGTCTTGATGCCGCTTGCGCGGACAAGGCGGATCGTCTCGGCAAGTTCGCGTGCGCTCGGCTGGCTGTCCGGTTCCCGGTTGACAACCTTCACAATATTCAGGCCGAACTCTTCGGCAAAATACGGGAACGCCTCATGAAAAGTAATAATATCCCGGTTCGAAATACCGCTCAGTTCCTCATGCATCTTTTTACGCAGCAGGCTCAGCTTTGCTTCATATTCCTCCGCGTTCTTCCGGTAAACCGCGGCGTTTGCGGGGTCGGCTTTAGCAAGGCCTTCCGCAATATTGGATACCTGCCGGATGGCATTCGTAACAGAAACCCAGATATGCGGATTTTCCTCCCCGCTTTCGTCTTTTGCCAGCGTTATCCCCTCGCTGGAATCGATTACGCGCAGTTTAGGGAGCTGGGCCGTTACCTTATCCATGAAACTTTCCATCCCCGCGCCGTTAATAACAAATACGTCGGCCTGTTCGATATTTTTCATATCCTGCGACCGCAGCTGATAATCATGCAGGCAGCCGGCCTGCTGCCCCGCCATATTGTCAACCTGTACATCGGAAACGCCGTCGGTAATATTGAGCGCCATAATATACAGGGGATAAAACGAGGTTACCACCCGAAAGCGAATCGGTTTCTCTGCTCTGTGCGCGCACCCTGCCGTACAGAAAAAAACAGCAGCCGCTAAAACTACGGCAGTAAATTTTTTCATTTGCGTGCCTCCTCAAATGCAAATCATTTGCATATAAAATATAATAAGCCGCTCTTTCCACAATGTCAAGAAAAAAAGGACGGATTTTAACCGTCCTTTTTTTCTTCCATATCAGCGTCCATAAACGCACGCAATTCTTTCAACTTATTTCGGCAGTCGTTCATGCCCATCTCATAAATCGCTTTGAGCACCTCGGGATTTTTTTCATAACGCCCGGCCTCAATCGGCCTGCTGGGGCGTATGATAACGGCTTTTCCCGCTGACTCCTGCCGGTTGCAGATTTCCAGTTCGTTATTGTAAACCTCCGCCCGAACAAGCATGGCATTCACAAAATTCGGATAGTCGCCGTATTTTACCCGAAGCACCGCGCGGGGGAATTCGGGGCGCAAACTTTTACGATATGTGCGGTCGCGCGTCAAGACAATCACGTTCCGCTCATTCCCGTCAAAAATCGAGCGCTCAATCGGAATCGGCGCGGCACAGCCACCGTCCAGCAGTTCATACCCGCGGTAGGAAACTATATTGGAAATAAATGGCAGGGAGCTTGACGCCTTCACGGCGGTAAAATTCTCGTCCAAATCCGCTTTGCCAAAATAGACTGCCTCACCTGTTTTCAGATCGGTCGCGCCTACCTTCAATTCAACCGGAGAATCGAAAAAAGTTTGATAATCAAACGGAAGGAGCTTATGAAAAAGCTCGCCGAAAATAAAGTCAAACCCGAACAGCGATCCGGTTTTATTTAGATTTTCCACACTGATGTACCGCTTATCTGCAATATAGTTATAAAAAATATCGAAGTTCCGTTTTTTCTGCTTCGATATATAGCTTAGTGCATTGCAGGCACCGGCAGAGATGCCGTATACTGTTGGAAACTCGATATTCTCTTCCAGCAAAACCTCCAACACGCCGCTTGTATATGCCCCGCGCATACCGCCGCCTTCCAAAACCAGACCGATCGACATAGCTAGCACCTCACATTCTATTCAGCTTCTTATTCTAAATTATTATAGCCTAAGAGAACTTTGAATACAAGCAAATTGATAAGGATACGAAATTTTTTAAAATTAGGCTTGATTTTTCCGCGAATATGCGCTATAATAGTCGAGCGTTAAAAAATATGGACGTTTAGCTCAGCTGGTAGAGCATTCGCTTGACGTGCGAAAGGTCATAGATTCGAGTTCTATAACGTCCACCATAATTATAAACGGGCAAAAGCGAAAGCTTTTGCCCTTTTTTTGCCCTTTTATTGTAGCTTAAGCTTTTACCTCTGCAGAGCAACAGAGAATGTGTTAGAACACGCCGATCTGCCTTGTGGAGTCGCCACGCGGGCGGATGCCGGTTTTCACATCAACACGCACGGACGCGTGGGTAAGCAGCTTGTTCTTGCTGTCATATACATCATACATAATGTAAACCGTACCGTCTTTTATGCCGGTTACTCTATAATTTCCGTTTGCCAGCTTTGTCACGCTCGCAACATCGGGATTGTTGGAATACACTTTTACAGAGGTACCCCGGGTTCCGGTCAGCCGCCAACCGATTTCATAACGGCCGTTTGGCGGCATGGTGTAG
>JAAYWU010000182.1 GCA_012516295.1 Clostridiales bacterium
CTAATATTTTGACAAAATCAGACGATAACTATAAAAAGCCAGAAATTCCAAGAAATTTCTGTATTCAAATCGAATCGGAAAAAGAGAGGAACGTTGGAAGATGAAGAAAAAAAGCTTACTGCGAAAAATGTTGGTATTCATCGGTATTCCGGCAGCAATTATTTTTTGTATAACGGGTGCCATTGTTTTAAACAATGTAAAGCAGTCGGTCACCGACCTGACAAATAAACAGCTCACCGCGCAATCCCAAGCGGCTTCTTACCAGGTAAACAATTATTTCTCAAAATACATTGAAGTTGCCCGGCAGATGGCCGCAAACGCCCAGTTGGAGGACGCCTTTCTCAAGACGGCGCCGGGCAGCCCGCTTTCTTCGGTGGAAAACTTTTCTGTTCTAAAGCGCAGCCTTGACAATGTGAAGCAGTCCGACCCGGACAATATTGTCGTGTCCTGGATTGCAGACATTGATTCCAGCCAGTTTACCCGCTCGGACGGCGCCGTTTCCGCCGCCGACTGGAAGATTACGGAGCGGTCGTGGTACAAGGAAATGCTTGAAAAGCAGACCGTAATCCTTACCGAGCCCTACCAGGAGGCCGCGGGGAACACTTTGATTGTGAGCGTCGTCGCGCCGGTGTATCAGCAGGGAACGAAAAACCTGATCGGCGTTGCCGCCCTGAATATCAGCCTCGACCATTTGTATTCCATGGTGCAGGGCTACAAGCTCGGAAATACCGGGTTCTATATCCTGACCACAGGTGCAGGCCAGCTGATTTACCATCCAGACAAGAATCTTATGAATAAGAATGTTTCGGAATCCGGAATGTCCAAAAACATTATTACCGCAATTCAAAACAAAACAGCGGGTGCGATTACATACACGGCGATGAACAGCACGAATTACGGGTACGTATCGCCCGTAGGCGACACGGGCTGGACGATCGCGGCCGGACTGCCCGAAAAAGAGTTCCAATCTTTCTACAACGCGGCGCGGACTTCCGTATTCTCCGTCTTTATCGCCGCCCTTCTGCTGCTGGCCGCGATTCTCGCGCTGGTATCGAAAAGCATTGTTACGCCGCTTAAAAAGCTCACCGCCGCAGCGAGCGATATCGCGGACGGCAATCTGGACGTAGAGGTCAATATTCAATCTTCCGACGAAACCAGCATGGTGGCGGATGCGATTTCCAGAACCGTCGACCGGCTGAAGCAATACATTCAATATATTGACGAGGTATCCGCGGTTTTGGATCAACTCGCCGGCGGGAACCTGGTTTTCGAACTTCATTGTGATTATGTCGGTGAATTTTCCAAAATCAAGACCTCGCTGGAAAACATCAAATCCACCCTTGTAAAAACCTTTGAAAGCATCACCAACTCCGCAGAGCAGGTGGCAAGCGGCTCCGACCAGGTGGCAAGCGCCGCGCAGGCTCTTGCACAGGGTGCGACGGAACAGGCCAGCTCCATTCAGCAGCTGTCCGCTTCGATTAGCGAAATTTCCAACCAAGTTCGCCAGACCGCGGACAACGCCGCCAACTCAAGCCGTCTTTCCAGCGAAGCCGCCGGCGAATTGCAGCGCGGAAACGAGCATATGCAGAGCCTTATGGAAGCCATGGCGGAAATGAGCAGCTCTTCCAATGAAATCAGCAAAATTATTAAAACAATTCAAGATATCGCCTTCCAGACGAATATTCTCGCGCTGAACGCCGCGGTAGAAGCGGCGCGCGCAGGCTCCGCGGGGAAAGGCTTCGCCGTCGTCGCAGACGAGGTACGAAATCTTGCCAGCAAGAGTGCGGAGGCTGCGAAAAATACAACCGTTTTGATTGAAAACACCGTAAATTCCGTACAAAAGGGCAGCAAAATTGCGGATGAAACCGCACAGGCGCTGACCGCAATTTATGAAAGCGCGTCCAAGGCTACCCAGCTGGTTGACGAAATCTCGAAAGCATCGAAAGAGCAATCTGCTTCCATCGGCGAAGTAACAACGGGAATCGATCAGATTTCCGCGGTTGTTCAGACCAATTCCGCTACCTCGGAAGAGAGCGCGGCATCCAGCGAAGAACTCAACGGCCAGGCGCAATCGCTGAAAGCCCTTGTTTCAAAGTTCAAGCTGAAACCCGCCTCCGGCGATACTCCCGCGGCAAGCAATACGCTTCCGGTAAACGGCACCGCGGAGAAACACTAATTCTATTGCTTACACGACCTTCTCATAACTTTGTGGCTGCCGGTTGACTCCCCTCCTATTCCCCCCCAGGGCGAAGGGGCGTTCTTATAAGGCAGCCAATCCCCATCTCTATGAAAGTACGCAGCGGAATTTCCGTTGCGTACTTTCTCTATTCCGGCAGAAAAGCCCATGCAAACCGTTCTTTCCGCGCATACAAGAATGGAACGGCTGCCACACGAAGCTTGCAGGCTCCTGCAAAACCATCCTGCAAGCCCGCTCATCCGCAGGACGGACAAGAAGCCTTCCCATGGATACGGACTCGCGTGCAGCCGTTCCCCTTTTTCTGCGCGCCGGCAAGGCCAGCTCTCGTAGCCGCTCACCAGCCGCTGTTTTACCGATGGGCTGACAGCCCCCCAGAAAGAGAGGAGCGGGCATGCCCTATGGCGGCAAAAAACAACGGCCCGGGCTTTCGCCCGGGCCGCCGCCACGCAAATACAACGAACTATTTTATAGAAGTAGGAAAGAACATAGTTACATTCCGCTGTGCTTATTGGTTACGCATCTTAACCAACAGTAGCAACGAAAATTCTGGTGCCGTTTACATAAATTCCAGCCTGTGTGCCTTTTGCGCTGTTGGATGTAATCTTGTAGTAATAATCGTTGCCGTTTTTGGAAACGAGATTCAGCTTAAAGGCAGCGGAGCCAACACAGACATTCGGGGCAATCGCCGTCGTAATTTTGACCTGATAAGCGCCCTTAACGGTCAGGTTCATTGTTGTATCACTTGTGAAAGCAGGCGCTTTTACGGTAACAACAAAGAGCTTCTTGCCGTTGAGGTAAATGCCAGTCGCAGCACCTACAGAGCCATTTGCAGTAAACTTGTAGAAGTAGTCATTGCCATTCTTGGAAACAAGCGATACCGAAAGCACACCGCCCGTACCGGCAGTAACAACCGGAACTGTTGCGGAAGTGACTTTCATCTGATAGCTTGCACCCTTGGAAATGGACATGTCCGCGTTTGTGTCGGAAACCGCTTCCGGAACTGCAATCGCTGTGATTTCGCACTGAGCCGGATCGTAATCGTCGAGCTCATAACCATCTTCATCGTAAAGGGTTGCAATCAATGTGGTTTTGTTTTCGGAAGCAAAGGTAGAATCAATGCTGTTTACTTTAACCGTCGCGGTATTGCCGGAAGAGGTTAATGTAAAGACATCGCTGCTGCCGCCGTCAAGCGTCCACTGGATTGTGCAGCCGCTCGGGAGGGATGTGCCGCCCGGATAAGCGGAAACGGTGAATGTTTCGGAATAGCCCTTCGCAATGCTGGAAGCGTCCTTGTTGATTGCAATACCCGCGAAGGAGAGGGCGTCAATCTTAAAGGTATCAACCGTAGAGCCTGCGCTCTTTGTAAGGGTAAAGCCGTAGGTTTCGAAGCTGTCCACGTCAACCGCGTCGGAATCCGCCTTGAATACAACTGTGCCAGGAACGAGCGTTTTGTCGGAGAGCTTCAGAGTAACGCCGGAAGCGCTGCTGGAAACATAGAGCTTGCCGGCAGCAATCTTCATTGCGCCGTCGCCGTCGATTGTCCCGGCTGTTACAGCGCCGTCAAAAGCAAGATTGGTATCGGAATCCAAAGAAATGGTATCGATATTTACCGTGCCGCTGACGGTTGCATTGGTGTCTTCGTTTGTTGTCTCGATTCTGCCGTTTACCGCATTTGTCGGAGCCGGGATTTTGCCTGTGAAGGCATTGTCTTCGTCGCCGAGGTTCAATGTTGTTTCGCGGTAGTCAAAGTCAATTGCGCTGACATTTATATCATCGCCCAGGAAGGTGATGGTGCCGTCGGCACTTGCCTTAACGCCGGCAACCGTAACTTTCGCTTCATCGGAGAACAGGGAAATTGTCGGGGCAGTAATTTTGCCTGTAACACCAGGAGTGTCCGCATCTGTTGCGGCAACCGTTACTGTGCCGTCCGCATCGATTGTGCCGACTGTGCCGGCGTTAAC
>JAAYWU010000183.1 GCA_012516295.1 Clostridiales bacterium
AAATCAATATTGTTATTATTTTAATTTGCTGTTGTTCTATAATATGACGAGGCGATTAGGTAGAGTTACAGCAATTTAATAATTTGATGGAGCTGAATAATATGAAAAACCAGAATGATTTGAAAACCAATCTGACCATGCTGACAGATTTCTACGAAATCACCATGGCCAACGGCTATTTTACAAACGGGTATGCGGACACAATCGTATATTTTGATATGTTTTTCCGGCGCGTTCCGGATGACGGCGGGTATGCGATTATGGCGGGCGTCCAGCAGCTTATCGAATATCTTGAAAATCTTACCTTTACAAAAGAAGATATTGAATATTTGAGGGACTGCAAAATTTTTGATGAAGAATTTATCCGTTATCTGGAAAACTTTAAATTCAGCTGCGATGTCTGGGCTGTTCCGGAAGGAACCCCCATATTTCCTGCTGAACCGATCATTACCGTGCGCGGGCCGGTAATTCAGGCACAGTTTATTGAAACCATGCTCCTGCTTACAATCAATCATCAAAGCCTGATCGCCACAACGGCCAACAGAATTGTCCGTGCGGCGCAGGGAAGGGCGGTAATGGAATTTGGTTCCCGGCGCGCGCAAGGCGCTGACGGGGCAATTCTGGGCGCAAGAGCGGCCTATATCGGCGGCTGCTGCGGAACAGCGTGCACAATTTGCGCCCGGGACTACGGCGTTAAGGCGCTGGGTACAATGGCGCACAGTTGGATTCAGCTTTTTGACAGCGAGCTGGAGGCGTTTCGCGCCTATGCGAGGGAATACCCAAGCCAATGCACTTTGCTGGTCGACACCTACAATGTTTTAAAATCCGGGGTGCCCAATGCGATTAAAGTATTCAATGAGGAACTGGTTCCGCGCGGCTTTCGCCCGGCAGGAATCCGGATCGACAGCGGGGATATTACATATCTTTCCCGCAAAGCGCGCAAGATGCTCGACGCGGCCGGATTTGAGGATTGTAAAATCTGTGCTTCCAATTCCCTCGACGAGTATATAATACGGGATATGCTTATGCAAGGTGCGTGTGTCGACAGCTTCGGCGTCGGCGAACGGCTGATCACATCTTCCAGCGAGCCGGTTTTCGGCGGGGTTTACAAGCTCAGCGGGGTGGAAGATGCGCAGGGAAATATTATACCCAAAATTAAGATTAGTGAAAATGTGGCGAAAATTACGACGCCCTGCTTTAAAAATCTTTGGCGCCTGTACGACCGGGAAAGCGGCAAGGCGATTGCCGATGTCATTACGCTTCACGACGAAGTGATTAACGACAGCGAGCCCTATGAACTGTTCGACCCGGAGCATATCTGGAAACGCAAGACGGTTACGAATTTCCGTGCGGTGGAGCTGCGCGAGAAAATATTTGAACACGGAAAGTGTATAGCGAAACCGCGCAGTTTAGATGAAATAAGGGAATACTGCATGCGGCAGGTGGACACGCTGTGGGAGGAAGTAACGCGTTTTGAAAACCCGCACCAATATTATGTGGACTTGTCGCAAAAGCTTTGGGACGTGAAAAACCGCCTGATTTCCGAGCACCGTTTTTAAGTTCCCAAATCCTGTCGGTTGACAGGCGGGGGAAAAACGATTAAAATAATGGGTACGAGCAGGCTGAACAGCCGCGGGCATACTCCGAAAGGACGTGTCCGAGGAAAGTCCGAGCTCCACAGGGCAGAATAACGGCTAACGGCCGCCGGGGGCGACCCCAGGGAAAGTGCAACAGAGATATACCGCCGGTAACGGTAAGGGTGGAAAGGCGAGGTAAGAGCTCACCAGCGCGCGGGAGACCGCGCGGCTCTGCAAACCCTATTCGGAGCAACACCGCAGAGGGACAAATGCGTCGGCCCGGCGCGTCCCGAGAAGGTGGCATTGAGCCGTGATGGCAACATCCGGCCAAGATAGATGGCTGTTCACGACAGAACTCGGCTTATAGGCCTGGTCGTATCTTAAAAAGAAAACCCGCTGATTCAGCGGGTTTTTTCATATTCTGCGGCTTGTATCCATTGCCTGCTTTCAAATAAATTTCCTGATTATACAGCGGAATACGTGTTATAATGATCCTGTAACAGGTTCTTTTTTATAGGGAAAGGAGAGGAATTTCATGTCGATTGTGGGTGCGTTTATTGTACCTCATCCGCCGATTATCCTGCCCGAAGTCGGGCGCGGAGAGGAACGGAAGATACAAAGGACGATTGACGCCTATCGGGAAGCTGCCCGTAGGGCCGCGGCGCTTCAACCGGATACCGTTGTGGTGACTTCGCCCCATGCGACCCTGTACGCGGATTACTTCCATATTTCCCCGGGCGAAAAAGCAAGCGGCAATTTGAAAGCCTTCGGTATTCCCGGCGTTTCCCTGGAGGCACAATACGACAGCGCATTCGTGCGGGCGCTGGAAGAAGAAGCCGGAAAAGAAGGGCTCCCGGCCGGGACGTTTGGCGAGCAGGACAAAATGCTTGACCATGGTACGTTGATTCCGCTGCGCTTTTTGAATGAAACGCCGGTCAGGTATCGGCTGGTGCGCATTGGCCTTTCCGGCTTGCCTGCTCTGGAGCATTACCGCCTTGGAAAATGCATTGCCCGTATTGCCGAAAAGCTGAACCGGCGGGTCGTTTTTATTGCCAGCGGCGATCTTTCCCATAAATTGACGCCAGAGGGACCGTATGGCTTTGCAAAGGAAGGCCCGGAATTTGACCGGCAAGTCACGGATGCGATGGCAAAGGGCGATTTCCTGCGCTTTCTCACTTTCCGTCCCGCATTTTGCGGTGCGGCCGCGGAATGCGGACTGCGTTCTTTTATGATTATGGCGGGCGCACTCGATGGAAAAGCCGTCCGTCCGGAGCTTCTTTCTTATGAAGGACCGTTCGGCGTGGGCTATGCAGTCTGCTCCTTTGAAATTACCGGCGAGGACGACCGCCGTCACTTTGATGCCGTTTATGCAAAGGAACAGCGGGCACATCTTAACGCCGTGAAAGAAAAAGAGGACCCCTACGTCCGGCTGGCACGGCTTTCCCTGGAAACGTTCATTAAAACAGGAAAACGGGCGAATATGCCCGACGGTCTTCCCGAAGAAATGCTCCAACAGCGGGCAGGCGTCTTTGTTTCTTTGAAAAAATACGGGGAACTCCGGGGCTG
>JAAYWU010000184.1 GCA_012516295.1 Clostridiales bacterium
ACGAACCATCACGTTTTTTGAAAGCAGAAAGCTGATGTCCATGGATCTTAAAATTGGGCCGCCCAAACAGCCGCCCGCGCAGGCATTCAGCTCCAGAAAATAGCCGGAAAGATTGTCCCGCTGAATGGAATCCAGCACCTCGATACAGCGGTCCACCCCGTCAACGCTCAGGCACTCATACACCGCGCGTTCCTTCCGGTTAAGATTTTTTATAATGCCCCCCGGCGCCGGATAATAGCGGGGCAGGGTAGTTGCCATCGCCCGGCTGTTGCGGTCCTCCTGCGAAAAATCCACATTTTCCTCCTGGAACCAATTTTGCAGCTCGTCGAACGTCAGAACGGAAAACAGCAGATTGCCGTTGCCGGGGTCAAGGCATTCATATTTTTTCGATATGCAGGGGCCGATAAACACAACTTTCGCCCGAACGCCGTAAATCTGTTTGATCATACGCGCATGCGCAATCACCGGCGTTACAACCGGCGCAAGCTGGGAAGTAAGCAAGGGATAATTTTTTTCAATGAGAAGATTGATCGACGGGCAGGCCGAAGTTATAATATTCCGCATTTTATGCTTACGGATCAGTTTTTCATATTCGCGTGTCACCTGTTCCGCACCGATTGCTGTTTCCTCCACATGGGAAAATCCCAATTGCTTTAATGCCGCCGACATTTTCAGAATCCCCGTCTTGGGAAATGCGGCAATATAGGACGGAGCCAAAGAAACATACAGCTTTTCCCCTGCTTCAATCGCCTTTTTCACTTTTGGCAGATTACTGTTGATATATTTCGCATTTTGCGGGCAAACAAGCAGGCAGTTCCCGCAATAGATACACTCATCCCCGAGAATCTGTATCTGCTCATCCCGATAGGCTATCGATTTTACCGGGCAATTGCGAATGCATTTATAACAGTTTTTACAGTCCGATTTATTTAAGCCAATGATTCCTTCCATGAAATAACGCTCCACAGGGCAGGCAGCCGTTCCGAAACAAGCGATGGATTCCGTCCCGCAGTACTGCGCGGGCAGAAAAGCTTGCCTTGACCGGAGGCGAACCTTTGTATCGTTTTTCTTTCTATCATAACATAAAAGATTCCGAAAAACAACGATTTAAATTGTGAAAACATCTATACAAGCTATTCTATTTTGGTGGGTTTTTACAATCTTTTGTGCAAATACGGGGAACATATTCGTTCTTTCCTGTATGAATTTTTGGGTATTTAATTATTATAACGTTTTGGTACAGCAAAGCAAAATCAAAAACAATACGCTTTGTGCAATCACAAAGCTCTCATATTATAAATATGGTTTTTCTATTTCGGTTGTTTTTTACAAAAAAACGAAAAGAAAAAACAGCCAGAAACCCACTATTCATCAGGCACAAACGACGATGCAGCGGCATAATTTCGGCATTATTAAATTCTTGGTGTGCAAAATAAAATCAGATTTCGTTGACGCTCTGCTGCCGTCATGCTATGTTTGTTACAAGATTATCAGAATTTTTCGAACTGGGATATGTGAAGTGGAGTGTTTTTATGAATATTGAAGTTTATATCGAAAAATCATCCCAATGGCAAGCAATGGCTGTCCTGAAAGAAATGCGGCGGCTGATTCAGAAACACCACCTTGAAAACAAGGTTTCCCTGAGCGCCTCACTTTGCACAGGGGATTTTACAAACTCCGGCGTGCCGGTAAAAATCGGTGAAAACGTGACGGGATATGTTTCAAAAGACGACTTGGAAAATGTGTTCGGAACCTATATTTTGCAGCCGAGCGGTCTTTGAGCCGCCAAAAATTTTAATTACTCTTTAACAACCGGCGCCGCCGGGTTTATGGAAGGGCATGTGAAATGTTGCAATTTAATTCCAATGTACAGAAACTGAAGTACAGGGTTCTGAAAGAAGTTATCCGGCTCGCGGCAAAAGACGAGCTGAACGCAAATTTATATGAGATTCCCCGCAAAATCATTCCGGGACCGAAAGCAACCATGCGCTGCTGCATTTACCGGGAACGGGCCATCATAGAAGAACGGGTAAAGCTGGCCATGGGCGGCGATCCAAATAACAAAAATATTGTGGAAGTCCTTGACGTGGCCTGCGAGGAATGCCCGACAAAACGCTTTACCGTTACGGATACCTGCCAGGGGTGTATTGCTCACCGCTGCCAAAACGTGTGCCCCGCCGGTGCAATTACCTTTGTAAACCATAAAGCGGTTATCGACCATGAAAAATGCAAAGGATGCGGCCAATGCATGCGTTCATGTCCTTATCACGCCATTACGGAACAGGAACGCCCCTGCATCAGCGCCTGCAAGGCGAAGGCCATCTCTATGGATGAGCAAAACAAAGCGAAAATCGATATTGAAAAATGCGTGCGCTGCGGCGCGTGCGTCCGCCAATGTCCGTTTGGCGCGATTGCGGATAAATCCTATGTTTTGAATGCCATGAAAATGATACGGGATTCCGACCACGGAAAAAATTACCGGGTTTATGCCGCTATTGCGCCCGCCATTGCAAGCCAATTCTCCTATGCAAGCATCGGGCAGATTGTAACCGGTCTGAAAAAAATCGGTTTTGACAAGGTAGTTGAAGCCGCACTTGGCGCGGATATTGTCGCATATAAAGAAGCGGAGGAACTCGCTGAAAAAGAATTCCTTACAACTTCCTGCTGCCCCGCGTTCGTTCAGTTCATTCAAGCTAATTTTCCCGACCTGAAGGACCATATATCGAGCAATCCCTCTCCGATGGTGCAAATCGCGAGGCTGATCAAACAAAGGGACGAAACCGCAAAAGTGGTATTCATCGGCCCATGTATCGCTAAAAAAATGGAATTCCAAAAAGAAGAACTACAGGGTGTGGTTGACTGCGTAATCACCTTCGAAGAGCTGCAGGCCATGTTCGGCGGTTTGGAAATCCATCTGGAAGAGCTGGAGGAAAGCGAGTTAAACGACGCCTCGTACTTCGGCAGAATATTCGCAAGAAACGGCGGTGTAACCGAGGCTGTTTCCCATGCCCTGGAAGAAAAAAATATTGATTTCCCGGTAAACCCGGCGGTCTGCGACGGGCTGGAAGAATGCCGCGCCGCCCTTCTGAAAGCTTCCAAAGGGAAGTTGGAGGAAAACTTTATTGAAGGGATGGCCTGTGCGGGGGGCTGTGCCGGCGGGGCCGCCTGTATCAGCATGAACCAGCCCGCGAAAAACAGGATGCGCATTGAAAATTTCGCAAAGCAGTCCACCCGCGGGGTAAAAGAATCCGTCAAGATGAGATAGTGCATAAAGGAGGGCTATTTCCTATGCTGGGCTGTAAATTATGCAATTACTACCATGCGGTTTCCGGGAAGAGTTTCCCCGGACTCAATCTTGGTATTTGCGATTTTTCCGACACGCTGTTTATGGAAGATGTAGAGAATCTGAACATCGAGTATCCATGCCGGAAAATCCGCTATAACGATTATCTTCGGAAAAAATCCATGGCTTGCATTACCCCTTCCTCCGCCGCGAGCTTCGTGAATTCCGAGCTGTTCCGCGAGCTGCAGGATTGTGGGGTTTCCATGTTGAAATTTCCGGAGGGAAGCATTGAAAAATGCTTTAAAACCCACTTGGAGCAAGAAAACCATGAAGTGCGCTGCGGAGCGCACACAAAATAAACCTGCTTATAAAGCACGGGAATTCATATGATTGCACACACAGTCATAATCACATCTGTGATAGGAATTTCCGAGCTTTGTAATAAATCTATTGGATTACACCTTAATCCATAATTACCACATGTGCGCACTAACCGCTTTTTGCGGATAGTGCGCACCTCCCTTTAAATGAACAAATACGGGCCGGCGTTTATGGCGCCTGGCCCGTATTTGTTTGCCGTGTCTGTTTCTATTCCACGGATATTTCCGCGGCCGGCAAAAAGGGGTTAATCCATGCTTCCCCTTTTCATTTTCAATTTATTATTGATATATACTGCAAGTACAGGGACAACGGAAATCCCGATAATTGCAACAATCACAAGGCTGAAGTGCTCTTTTACATAGCCGATGTTTCCAAAAAAATAGCCGAAACCAAAGAGCAGGGATACCCATGTGATGCCGCCGATTACATTATACATCAGGAATTTTCGGTAAGGCATTTTACTTGCCCCCGCAACAAACGGAGCAAAGGTACGGATAATCGGGACAAACCGTGCAATTGTGATCGTTTTTCCACCATGCTTGATGAAAAAATTCTGCGCCTTGTCAATATTCTCTGTACTCACCAAGGGAATTTTTTCACGCTTCTGAACTTTTTCCCGCAGCATATGCCCGATATGATAATTTAAGGTATCCCCTGAAATCGCGGCAATGTAGAGCAGCAGGATAATAAGCGGAATGTTGATCGGCCCGCCCGCAGCCGCAATCGCGCCCGCAGCGAACAAAAGCGAATCCCCGGGAAGAAAGGGCATGATGACAAGACCGGTTTCAATAAATATGGTAATAAAAAGAAAGACATAAGCCCACGTGTTATACTGGCTAATCAATATAGACAAGTGCTGGTCCAGATGAAGAAAAAGATCCACAATTGTACTAAAATCCAATTTTAATTCTCCTATTTCAAATTTTCAGCCTTGCATTTCAAACGATTATTCCTATTATATCTCGGAGTAATGAATAAAAAACGAACAACAAGTAAATAGATTGAAAAGCGGATATCAAGAGGATATCCGCTTTTTCCATCTCTATTATAAGTCAAATGCATCCGGTCTATATTTCCTTTTTAAAATATAAACATATAATCCGCAGAAAAGGATGTTGATGTAATACGTGGCCACTCGCCATAGGGTAATGGCCGGAACGATACTGCTCCCGAAAAATCCTTTCAAAAACAGATAAAATCCGCCCTCCGCGCCTCCTGACGAACCGGGCAAAGGAATAAAAGACGCCGCCATTGTTACGAATGTGTCCGCCGCAATGATGATTAATACGGACTCGTTTTTCAAGTTAAAGCTGCGATAGACAAAATAGGAAATGAAGCTTGCCACCGTAATTTGAATGAACGTTAGAAAGATAGCGTAGGAGTAAAGCATATAGGATTTCCCAATCATTTTTGAGGCGTTATGAAACAGCGCCAATTCCTGATGGACTTTATTATCGAGCTTTTGCGCTGCCTTTTTCAGTTTCAGTTTGTTTAAACCCTTTATACAAACCTGCAGTATGGAATTGGTAAGCTTCTCATCCATCATGAACAGGAAAACACCGGCAATGAAAATACTGTTTGTGACCAGCCCAAATAAGGAAACAAAAGAAAAATTGCTTACAGTCGTCTGAAAATAGTTCAGCTTAAATGAAATCAAAACCAAGGCATAGAGGAATGTAACGCCATGGTGCAAAATAGACTTAACCGCGACAATCGAGCTGGCAACACCGACATCCATTCCCATCTTGTTCATATTGTAAATTTCCATCGGTTCCCCCATGCAAAAGGGGGTAATTGCGCTGTAATACAGTTCGACCATGCCAACATAAAAGGATTGGCCGAAAGTCCAATCCTTTTTCAAATGTCTGCAAAAAAGATGCAAGACATAGGATTCTAAAAACCAGCCCGCGATTACGCCGCCTAGTATGCACAAAAGCCATGCGGGCTGTAAATTGAAAACAACATGCCTTAAATTATTTGCTCCATTGCCCTCAAACAGAAAAAAGGTGAGGATTCCTATGGATAAAAGGATGGTCACTATCGAAAAAAGATTTTTCCAGAATCTTGTTTTCTTTTCCAAAGCTTATTCCTCGCAAACAATGTATTACCATCCTATTATACCGCTATTTTCTTTAAAGTAAAGGAATTTCAACCAAACAGATATGGCAAAAGGAAAGAGGTGGAGATGACGAGAGGCTCGCGCTAAAGAAGTATTTGGAGACAAGCGTATGCGTGAAATTGAGCCATATATGATTTCAGAATTTTTACAAAGTATATCATC
>JAAYWU010000185.1 GCA_012516295.1 Clostridiales bacterium
CAATTATGATCTGGACAAAGCGGCGGAATATAAATACGGCAAGCTTCCCGAATTGACCAAGCAACTGGAAGCAGAGGAACAGATTGCGGAAAAAACACAGGCCACCGGTTCCCTGCTTCGTGACCGGGTAACCGACGAAGAAATTGCAAAAATCATCGCCCGCTGGACGGGCATTCCGGTTGCCAAGCTGATGGAAGGCGAGCGTGAAAAGCTGCTCAAGCTGGACGACATCCTGCATCAGCGCGTTGTCGGGCAGGACGAAGCCGTAGAAAAGGTTACCGAAGCGATCATGCGCTCCCGCGCGGGCATTCAGGACCCGAACCGCCCGATCGGCTCGTTCCTGTTCCTCGGCCCCACCGGCGTAGGCAAAACCGAGCTTGCCAAAGCTCTGGCACAGGCGCTGTTCGACGACGAGCGCAATATGGTGCGAATCGATATGACGGAATACATGGAGAAATACTCCGTATCCCGCTTAATCGGGGCGCCTCCGGGCTATGTCGGTTACGAGGAAGGCGGCCAGCTCACCGAAGCGGTGCGCAGGCATCCGTATTCCGTCGTCCTTTTCGACGAGGTGGAAAAAGCACATCCCGATGTATTTAACATTCTTCTCCAGGTGCTCGACGACGGACGCATCACCGATTCGCAGGGCCGCACGGTCGACTTTAAAAATACGATCATCATTCTGACCTCAAACTTAGGCTCCAGCTGCATTCTTGACGGAATTGATTCGAATGGCCAGATTAGCGAGGATGCAAAAGCGCAGGGGAACGCCCTACTGAAACAGCAGTTCCGACCTGAATTCCTGAACCGTCTGGATGAAATCGTGTTCTACAAGCCGCTTACCCGCACGGAAATTGACAAGATTGTGGAGCTGTTGATCGCAGACCTGCGGCGCCGGCTGGAAGAAAAGCAGCTGACGGTAAAACTGACGCCGGCGGCGAAGGAGTATATTGTCGATCAGGGGTACGACCCTGTTTACGGCGCACGCCCCTTAAAGCGGTTTATCCAAAGCAAGGTGGAAACGCTGATTGCGAAAGCGATTATTGCCCAGGATTTAAAACCGAGAACCGAGTTGACCGTTGATTACGCCGACGGCAAACTGACGCTGCGGTAAGAAGGATAAAGGAGCAGATATGGAGTACAAAAGAATCGGAGACACCCTTGTCGCCCGCATCGACCGCGGGGAAGAAATCCTGCAAAGCCTGAAAACCATTTGTGAGAAGGAGAACGTCCGACTCGCAAGCGTTTCCGCAATCGGCGCGGTTGATCATGCGGTCGTCGGACTTTATCGGGTGGAAGAGAAAAAATATTATAAAAATACGTTCGACGGGGAGATGGAAATGACCTCCCTTACCGGCAATGTTACCGAACAGGAAGGTCAGGTATACCTGCATCTTCACGCGAATTTTGCGGGAGCGGACGGGCATGTTGTCGGCGGGCATCTGAATGAAGCAGTAATCAGCGGCACATGCGAAATGTTCATCCGTACCATTCCGGGGAATGTCGGCCGCAAGCCGGATGACGAAACCGGTCTGAATGTGTTCTTTCTGTAATGGAATGTTTACAACAAGCGGCTCCGGAAGCGTACACTTCCGGAGC
>JAAYWU010000186.1 GCA_012516295.1 Clostridiales bacterium
ATTCCTCCACCATCCGCAGCAGCTCCGAAACGCAATCCTGCGTAACACAATGACCGCTTTCGTTCAGCTCGCTCATAACGCTTGTCTTTTTATCAAAGATTTTTATATTTGTACGGAGCAGACCATCCACATTTAAAAATTTGTTTGAAATGTTTTTCTGGTTCAGAAAATCTGTCAGCACGGAGCCGCCGCCCACATAATTGAAGCCAAGGCACCGCGTCTCTTCCCCTATATTATTTAATGCGATGCTTACGTTAATGCCTTTCCCGGAAACATCGCACCGAAAATTTTCCACATGATTGGTTCCCCCATAGGCAAATCCGTCAACCGTTACGGTTCTGTCGATACACGGGTTCAGTGTAAGTGTGGTTATCATCTTTTGTACCCACCTTGTCTATGTATTTATTCGGATTCTTTCCTTTCTGAGGCCCAATCCGACATTGCCTGGAAAATAATCCAGACAGAGGTTGCCCCCGCGTCCTGCAGCCCGAGGGATTTGGTTCCATAGGATTTGGCGCGGCCGAATTTTGCCACGCAGTCCCGTGTGTGTTCCATCCCTTTTTTCGCGTATTCGGCCCCCATTGCCAGCCCTGCCGGAAGATCCGCGTTTTTCGCGGCCGCCTCCTCCAGCCCGACAACCGCCGGCTCGAAAGCATCCACCATTGTCTTGTCGCCGACCTGCGCCTTTCCTCTTCTTTTCAAGGCTTCCAGCGAACGGCGGTAAATACCGGCCAGAAGCGCAAGGTCAGCCTCTTTGTGCGGTTCAAGTCCGACAATCCCGCTGATAAACATTGTTCCAAAGAGCACGCCCGAGGCGCCGCCCATTGTATCCAGAAGCGTCATGCCGACTTCCTGGAACAAATTTTCTACTGTTTCGAATTCTTTGTCCTTCAAAGCCTCCTGTACCGCTTTGAAGCCAAGCGCCATGCCGAAGCCGTGGTCGCCGTCGCCGAGTTTCAAATCAATTTCCGTTAAAAAGTCTTCGCTCTCCACTACTCTTCGCGCCACAAAAAGGAACATATCCCTTAGCTGGCGCGTATCCAATGTATTCATACACAAGCACTCCTCACCCGGCCCAGCCGCCGCTCATCCGCGCGGGCGGTTATTTTTTTTAAAGAATGGCGAATACGCCGGCATATCGTAATAACGTTTCAGTTCCTCGTCCAGTTTCAGAATCGAAATGGAGAAACCGCCTGTTCCCTGCGGGCAGAACAGCGAATCAATAAAGAGGTCGTGCACTTTAATGCCCTTGCCCCTCAGAATCTCCGCCACTCTGCGGTTCACAATGCAAAGCTCCAGCAGGCTGGTAAAACCGAAGCCGTTCACCATAACAGCGACTTCGTCCCCGGCAGAAACGCCGCAGTCGTTCAGAAGATACTCCATCATGGTATCGGCGATTTCATCCGCCGGTTTCAGCTCCGTGCGAAGCACGCCCGGCTCGCCGTTAAAGCCCATTCCGTATTCGATGAAGCCCTCCGGCAGCTCGCACATGGCCTTGCCGCTCGGCAGGTACCCGGGCGAGGTGGTAACGCTGAACGTAAATGTATTCCGGTTGGCCTTCTGAATTACGCGCACTGCTTCATCCAGCGGAAGCCCCGCGTCGCACGCAGCGCCCGCAACCTTCATCACCAGCGCAACGCCCGCCACGCCGCGGCGCTCCTCCTGCTTTTCCCTCGGCGCGCTCGTGATATCGTCCGCGACAAACACACAGCGCGTGTCGATGCCGTCCAGCTGGGCAAGCTCGCCGACCAGTTCAAAGTTCAGCACGTCGCCCGCATGGTTCGTACAGATATAAATAACGCCCTTTTCGTGATTGACCGCTTTGGTCACATTCAGAATAGCCCGCGCGGGCGGCGCGATATACACATTTCCTAAAGCCGCACCATCTGCCAGCCCTTCGCCCACATAACCGAGAATCCAGGGTTCGTTGCCGGAGCCGCCGCCCGTTACAATGGACACCTTGTCCTTTTTCCGCTTCATCAGGATGCCTTTATAATCCGGAAGCGGTTCAAACAGATCGGGGCAGGTAGCAATATAGCCTTCGATCATTTCCTTTATCATCTGTTCGGGTTGATTAATTATCTTATTCAAAGCCGATATCTCCCTTAACTGTCTTCCCCGGGGTCCACCACGACCAAATCCACCCCGGTGCTTTCAATCTGGTTCCGAAGCTCCGGGGGAATCCGATTGTCTGTAATCAGCCTGGTGATATTCTTAATCGGACTGATCCGCGCCATGGAGGTGTGCCCGAATTTGGAAGAATCTGATATTAGTATGGTTTCCCGTGCGGCTTTCAATACGCACTGCTTCACCTGCGCTTCGTAAAGGTTCGGGGTTGTAATCCCCGTTTCCACCGTAATGCTGTTGCATCCGATAAACGCCTTGTCCATGCACAGGCTGTTAATCGTGTTTTCCGCAAATCCGCCGACGCAGGACATGATTTTGTGGCGTACGCTTCCGCCGATAAAGACCAGTTCAATGTCGTCCGCGTCCAAAAGCTCAAATGCAATATTCAGCGCGTTGGTAATCACAACAATATCGCGTTTGTTGCCTTTCTTGATTTCGCGCACCAGTTCCAGCGTTGTGGAGCCGGCGTCGATAAAAACGGTGTCGGAGTTATTGATGTACTCGTAGGCTTTTTTGGCGATTGCGCGTTTTTCCTTTGTGTTCTTTTTCTCTTTTTCCTTTTCCTCAAACTCGCGAATCGTGGAAATATTGACCGCTCCGCCGCGGGTACGCCGTAAAAGCCCCTGATCGTCCATCTCGTTCAGAATCTTCCGAACCGTTACCTCGGAGGTTCCCAGCACCTCGCTCAGTTCCGACACGGTTACAACGGGCTTTTTCTCCAGCATTGAAAGAATCAGATTCTTTTTTTCAACAGTCAGCATTTGCTTCCTACCTTTCGTTGCGTTTTTATTTTATATCGAAATCTTTCAAAAGTCAACTGTTTTTTGTAAAAAATATAATCTTTCGAAAGCAATTTCCTTTCGGATATATTTCCGGTGCTTTTTCCTCGAATTTCCGCACTTTTATAAGATTTATTATAAAGCATAACGGCTTTTTTGTCAAAATCGAATCTTTTTTGTACAAAAGATGAATTTCCCACCCCTGTTTCCGCGCCTTGTTTGCTTTCCCTCGGCTATATTTCCTTTCGAAGTCTTACGTTTTTAAACGAACAGCGTTCCACCTGCTGAAAGGCGAAACCCGCGCAAATGGAAAGTTAAATCAACCTTTTTCAAAAAGTTTGCAGGAGGCTGGGGAGGAACCCCCACACCGACGGCTCCAGCCCCCGGGGGAAAGAGCCGGCACTTGCTTCGCGTTTGTTCCCTCGGAGATTCGGCTATCCTTATAAAACGGCGCCCCCGCAATTCCGTACTGACGGTGCGCACACATTTTTTCATTTTTTCTTAAATTCCCCCTTTACAAGAACATACGTTCAATGCTATGATGAATTATAAAAGGGGGCGGATGAAATTGGACCTTTTTGACAAGCTGAAAATATTAACCGACGCGGCAAAGTACGACGCGGCCTGCACCTCTAGCGGAGTGGACAAAAAAGCGGCGGCGGGGGGAATCGGCAGCGCGGCGGCCTGCGGCATCTGCCACAGCTTTGCCGGGGACGGCCGCTGTATTTCCTTATTAAAGGTACTGATGAGCAACGCCTGCGTTTACGACTGCCAATACTGCGTCAACCGCCGTTCCAACGACACGCCGCGGGCGACCTTTGCCCCGCGGGAGCTTGCCGAACTGACAATCCAGTTTTACCGGCGCAATTATATCGAGGGGCTTTTCCTCAGCTCCGGCGTTGTGAAAAATCCGGACTATACCTGCGAGCATATGATTGAGGTACTGCGCATCCTGCGGGAGGAATACCGGTTTAACGGCTATATCCACGCGAAGGCGA
The DNA here is from genome assembly GCA_012516295.1 of Clostridiales bacterium. Taxonomy (GTDB): domain Bacteria; phylum Bacillota; class Clostridia; order Oscillospirales; family Acutalibacteraceae; genus Caproiciproducens. The sequence goes on from JAAYWU010000186.1 coordinate 3,905, forward strand.
TTCCCGGCGCAGACAGCGCCCTGCTTGCCCGGCTGGGAACGCTGGCCGACCGCATCAGCGTAAACATCGAGCTGCCCTCGCAAAACAGCCTGAAGCTTCTCGCTCCGGACAAATCCAAGCATTCCATTCTTGCGCCCATGGGGTATATTCAAAACCGGATTCAAGAAAACAGTACGGAAATCGTACGGTACCGGCACGCGCCGAAATTCGCCCCCGCAGGGCAGAGCACCCAGATGATTATTGGCGCCACCCCGGAAACCGATTTTCAGATTCTGAACCTTACGCAGGCGCTGTACCGGAAATACCGGCTGAAACGGGTATTTTATTCCGCTTACATGCCTGTGTCGACCAGCGCCCTTCTTCCTGCAAAGGGTACGAAGCCCCCGCTTTTACGGGAACACCGCCTGTATCAGGCGGACTGGCTGCTGCGGTTTTACGGCTTTTCGGCGGGCGAGCTGCTGGACGAGGGGCACCCGAATTTCAACCCGTTCATCGACCCGAAATGCGACTGGGCGCTGCGCCATATGGAGATGTTCCCCCTGGATGTGAACCGCGCGCCGTACAGCGACCTGCTGCGCGTGCCGGGAATCGGCGTAAAGAGCGCGCGCAGGATCGTCGCCGCGCGGCGGACAGGCCCGCTCCGCTTCGACGGGCTGAAAAAACTGGGCGTTGTGCTGAAACGGGCGCAGTATTTTATAACCTGCTCGGGGAAAACCGCCGAAGGGCTGAAAATTACGCAGGACGCCGTACTGCGCTCCATGATGTCCGAATCGGCGTTCGGGCGTTTACAGGACGGGTTCCAGCCGGAACAGCTTTCCCTGTTTGAACAGCCGCGCTTAACACAGGAGGATGTGCGAAAATGCCTGACGGGTCAAATTTAATTTATCAGTACGACGGAACCTTTGCCGGCCTTCTGTGCTGTGTATTTGAAAGCTACCTGAAAAAGGAAATCCCGGCGGACATTTTCCCGCCCGATATGCAGCAGGCAACGCTTTTCCCCACGCGCGAGATTGCGACCGACCCCCAGCGGGCCGAACGGGTTCTTTCCTCCATCCCGAAAAAGATGGGGCGGGACGCGCTCGATTTCGTAAGGCGGGCTTTTCTGCCCTGTGCGCCGCAGAAGGAGCGGAATATCCTGTTGTTCCTGCGCCTTGGCTACCGCTATGGCCCGCGCGTTCTGGATATGCTGACAAACGATACGGTGGACGCGCTTCAAAAAGCGGTGCTCCACCTGAACAACGAAGCACATCTGCTGAAAGGCTTCATACGCTTTTCCGATTTCAACGGCGCGCTTGCCGCGGAGATCGAACCGAAAAACATGGTGCTTCCGCTTCTGGTACGGCATTTCTGCGAGCGGTACCCGGAGGAACGCTTTCTGATTTACGACCGCACGCATGCGTCCGCGCTGATCTACCGGCCGTACAAGCCTGTCATCCTCCCTGTGGAAGATTTCCAAATGCCCGAGCCGGACGAGGAGGAGCGCGCCTTTCGGGAATTGTGGCGCCTTTTTTACAAAACCATCGAAATCGAAGGGCGGCACAACCCGCGCTGCCGCATGAGCCACATGCCGAAGCGCTACTGGAAAGAAATGACCGAATTTTCCCGGGATTCAAAAAAACCGCCTCTATTTTCGGAACGAAAAAATTAAATGTAGTCGCAAAATTTCCAAAATTTTGACACAATTTACCCATTTAACCCTAAATTATTTATTTTTCTATCCGATAATTCTATTAGCAGTAGAACGAATTGGAGGTATTGTGTTGAAAAGGATAAGTAATATCAACCTTGTGAAAAC
>JAAYWU010000187.1 GCA_012516295.1 Clostridiales bacterium
CGAGAAGCAAAGACATCCGTTTGTAGTCAAAGCCGGTGGACATCCTCCTCGGATTGCCAAATCCCGTAGTTGTAGCCAATCCCTGTATTTCCGCAAGAATCGGGCGGGAACCTTCCAGAATACTGGTAACGCAGGTTCCGGATACATGTTTGGGCCTCCCCGAAAGAAGGGCGAGCGAAGGGTTGTCCACCTGATGCAGCCCATGGTCGTCCATATCGAAAACGCCGATTTCATTCGTTGAACCGTAACGGTTTTTAACAGCGCGCAGAATCCGGTAAGACATCTGACGGTCTCCTTCAAAGTAAAGCACAGCGTCCACAATGTGCTCAAGCACCTTTGGCCCGGCGATCGCGCCGTCCTTATTGACATGACCGACAAGGATGGTGGGGATTTCCAGCGACTTTGCAGCGCGCATATAAGCATTTGTGCATTCGCGCACCTGCGTAACGCTGCCGGGAGACGAGTTCAAATCGGTATAATTCATTGTCTGAATGGAGTCGACCATCACTAAATCCGGTGTGTGTGTCCGCATTTGCTCGATAACACATTGCACATCGGTTTCGGTTAAAATATAAAGGTTTTCGCTTTGCACGCCCAACCGCGCTGCGCGGAGCTTAATTTGCCTGCTTGATTCTTCGCCGGATACATACAGTATTTTTAACGAGCGGCCAAGGTATTCGCAGATCTGTAAAAGGATCGTCGATTTTCCGATTCCCGGCTCACCGCTGATGAGGATCAGCGAACCCTTTACAATTCCGCCGCCGAGTACTCTGTCCAGCTCACTCAACCCGGTGTGGTAACGTTCTTCGTCTGTTGTACTGATTTCATTAATGGAAATAGGCTTGTTTAGGCTGTGCGCCACAGACGTTCCGGCGTTTTTTGAAACGGCGGTTTCCCGAAATTCCTCATTCATGCTGTTCCACTGGCCGCAGCCGGGGCATTTGCCATACCATTTTGCCGATTCAAAACCGCATTCTGAACAAATATAGATACTTTTTGATTTCGCCATATTTTAATCCTCTGTTTTTCTGATTCTATATCTAAAATTATAGACGATGATAATACCAATTACAAGCTATTACAGCGTTGAATGATAGTAATCGAGAAAGCCGCTATAGATGGCAAAGGCCATTTGCTTTTGGTAAACCGGATTGTTGAGTTTTTCCGCCTCCGAATCATTGGAAAGGAACCCGCATTCAACCAATACGGCAGTTACCTTCGTATTCCATAACAGATAGATTGAGCTTGTGGCCGGCTTTGTTTCGCGTTTATTTTCCGGTTGCAGCAGTTCAACAATGCGGCTTTTTATACTTTCCGCCAATTCTTTGCTCCCCTCATTTTTTTTTGAATAAAAAATCTGTGCGCCGCTATAGCGGCTGATTGTGAAATGATTCTGGTGGATACTTAAAAAAATACAGTTTCCCTGCGCTTCAATAATTTTCAGCCGGTTATGGATGTCGCTTACCTTCCGCTCCCTCACCGTTTCCAAATTCTCGTCGCAGATCGATTCATCGGTTGTTCTTGTCATAACAACATGAAAACCGGAGGCTTTGAAAAGCTGTTCCAACTGTAGTGCGATCTTCAAGTTGATGTCCTTTTCCAACGCTTTCGATTTGCCGACGGCCCCTCCGTCTTCCCCTCCATGTCCCGCGTCAATAACAATGGTCGGATTTCGCTTTTCCGCCAAAGCAGACGCCATTTTATCAATTTTATCATAAGAGATATAGGATAATAACAAGAATACGAGACAGCTTAAAATTAAGATGGCGATCGGGATAAAATAATTTTTGGACGATTTCAAGGCAATCACCCCATGCGACATCTATATGCAAGGGATGATTTTGGATATGTATGATCATGAGATTGCCGGCGCATAAAAAATCCGCCTTTTCTGGATTCCTTTCAGAAAAGGCGGACTGAAAATTTATTTTGCTTTTTTAAAGAGTGGTGTTGCTTGGATACTGGGATCTTCTGCCCAGTCGAGCATCGTATTTACTGCGGTGCGGGTAATTTTTGTATCTTCTTGAACCTCCGCAAGCTGTTCTTCCACATTGGAGAACCGCTCCTCCATGCTGGAGAGTCGTTCCTCCACACCGGTAAGCCGTTTATCTACAGAACGAACCTGCATCTTCACGCCTTGTATATCTTCGTAAATCTTTATAAGTAATTCGTGGTTATTCAATGAATATCACCACCTTAGTCAGCAGTATAACACTATCTTTGAAATCTTTCAAGGTCCTATTTCACAAAACCCGAAAGAAAAATCATCATCGAAAGTCCACTTATTTCGGCTTCTCGAAGGGATGATTTCAGCAGCGCTGCGTTCATTTGAGAATAGCAAAAAATAATCACCAATGGCGCTGTATTAGAGTCATTGGTGATTATTTAATAATTCTGGAGGCGTCACCCAGATTCGAACTGGGGAATCAGGGTTTTGCAGACCCATGCCTTACCACTTGGCTATGACGCCAATTTTTGGAGCGAACGACGAGGCTCGAACTCGCTACCTCCACCTTGGCAAGGTGGCGCTCTACCAGATGAGCTACGTTCGCGTATTTGGTGCCTCCGGGCGGAATCGAACCACCGACACGGGGATTTTCAGTCCCCTGCTCTACCA
>JAAYWU010000188.1 GCA_012516295.1 Clostridiales bacterium
ATATACCGTGCATTTCAGATTAACAGTCACGGAAAATATCATAAATAAGGTGAAAGAGATGAAGAACATAGGAACGCGGGAAATCCGGACCGAACGTCTTATCCTCCGGCCGTTTACACTTGACGATGCAGAAGATATGTATCAGTATGCCAAAGATCCGGAAGTTACGAAGTATGCGCGCTGGAAACCGCATGAATCAATACAGGACAGCTTGAATTTGCTGGAAGAATGGATAAAATCCTATTCGAATCCGGGTTACTATTCGTGGGCTATTGCGCGGAAGGAAGATAACCGGATGATCGGCTGCATCGGTATAATCAATGTCAGCGACATAGATGAATCCGGCGAAGTCGGATACTGGCTTGGGAAAAGCTGGTGGGGAAGAGGAATTATGACGGAGGCTTTAAAAGCGGTTATTCGTTTTGTTTTTGAGCAGTGTGAATTCAATCGCCTGGAAGCCTGTCACTCCGTAAACAATCCTGCTTCCGGATGTGTTATGCAGAAAGCCGGTATGACTTTTGAGGGAATAGCAAGAGAAAAATGCAAGTCAAACGCCGGATTTCAAGACTGCAGAGTTTATGCGATTTTGAAAAAGGATATAGGATAATATAAGCAATTTTAATATGAAAGCAGAATAGAAAACGCACCTCTCGTTTGAAAGGTGCGTTTTCTGTTTGAATCTTCGGTTTTAACACGTATCGCGGGGGCGTTCTGTGCCGCACGGTAAAGGGGGTTGATGCCCGTTTGAGCAGATTATAAAAACCGGCTGGAATTTTGAAATTCCAGCCGGTTTTTGCGTAACCATTGTATGGAAATCAAACAGCGCCCTGTGCAAGCATGGCGTCGGCAACTTTTTTGAAGCCCGCGATGTTGGCACCGACAACATAGTTCTTCGGGTAACCGTATTGTTCGGCAGAATCCGATACATTGTGGAAGATATTTTCCATGATGCCCTTCAGCTTTGCGTCAACCTCTTCAAATGTCCAGGAGAGGCGCATGCTGTTCTGGCTCATTTCGAGAGCGGATGTTGCCACGCCGCCCGCGTTGGCCGCTTTGCCCGGCGCAAACAGCACGCCGTTTGCCTGCAGGTATTCGGTTGCCTCAATGCTGGTCGGCATATTGGCGCCTTCCGCAACGGCGAACACGCCGTTCTTTACGAGCATTTTCGCGTCATCAATCAGCAGTTCGTTCTGTGTTGCGCACGGAAGGGCAATATCGCAAGGAGTGCTCCAAACGCCCTTGCCTTCATGGTAAACGGAATTCGGGCGATAAGCGTTGTATTCAGAGAGACGGCCGCGGTTGACTTCCTTGATTTCATGAATCGCTTTCAGGTCAATTCCTTCGGCATCGTAAATCCAGCCGGTGGAGTCGCTCATGGTAACAACCTTGCCGCCCAGTTCCTGCGCTTTCTGGCATGCGTAAATCGCAACATTGCCGGCGCCGGAAATGGCAATTGTTTTGCCTTTAATGGATTCTCCGTTTTTGTGGAGCATGGCGTCTGTGAAGTAAAGCAAACCGTAACCGGTTGCTTCCGTACGGGCCAGCGAGCCGCCGTATGGTAACCCCTTGCCGGTCAGAACGCCGGTATATTCATTGCGCAGGCGCTTATACTGACCGAACAAATATCCAATTTCACGTGCGCCAACGCCGATATCACCGGCGGGAACGTCGGTATCGGGTCCGATGTGCCTGTAAAGCTCCGTCATAAAGCTTTGGCAGAACGCCATGATTTCGCGGTCGGACTTGCCCTTCGGGTCAAAGTCGGAACCGCCTTTGCCGCCGCCGATCGGCAAGCCGGTGAGGGAGTTCTTAAAAATCTGCTCAAACGCTAAAAATTTCAAAACGCCAATGTTTACAGACGGATGCAGGCGGAGCCCGCCCTTGTAGGGACCAATGGCATTGTTAAATTGGATACGGTAACCACGGTTTACCCGGACATTGCCGTTGTCATCCACCCACGTAACGCGGAACTTTACCTGTCTGTCCGGTTCCGTCAGCCTTTCAAGGATGCCGGCCTTTTCATATTGCGGGTTTTGCTCAATTACCGGGGCCAGGGATTTTAGAACCTCTGTTACCGCCTGAATAAATTCAGGCTCGTTCGGGTTCAGACGGATTACATTTGCGAGTTGTTCATCAACATAAGACATGCGAAATATCCTCCTATATAAAATTAGGAATTGATACTATCAACAAATAATATCTTCGGTTGAATAGTTTAGCACAATAAATTGTAAATTACAATATTTTTTCGCCTGTTTTTTCTATAAATTACTGGTTTTTTGCAGGAAATAAATGAAGATACTGCAAAAAGACGGAAAACCACCTGCGGCAATCAAAAATTTGTGCATAAGAATGAAATGAACCTTTCATTTCGAAAATGATTGACACGTAATAGCAAATAGAATAAAATAGAACTAATATCAATTATGGAGACAAGGAGGTTTTTTGCAAAAGACCAGCCTTGTTATTTTTATATATGGGGAGG
>JAAYWU010000189.1 GCA_012516295.1 Clostridiales bacterium
AAACTATGCATATCATTTTATCATAAGGATGAGAAAAATCAAGCATATTTTATAAGTTATTCGGACTTTTTGTTTCTGGCAGAAATAATGCCTTCGGAGATCGATTTCGGTACTTCCATCGAAGTAGCCGGCTCCATAACAAACTGGCCTCTGCCCTGTGTTTTGGAACGTAAATCGGTCGCATAGCCAAACATTTCGGAAAGCGGAACGTTTGCGCGAATCTGCTGTGCGCCGGAAACAGCGTCCATGCCTTCGATCATACCGCGGCGGGAGTTCAGGTCGCCGATAACGTCGCCCATGTACTCCTCCGGTACAGTAACGGTAACCTTCATGATCGGCTCCAAAATAACCGGATCTGCTTTCTTCATTGCCTCTTTAAAGGCCATGGAACCAGCGATCTTAAACGCCATTTCAGAGGAGTCGACCTCGTGGAAAGAACCATCGTAAAGAGTTACCTTTACGTCAACTACCGGATACCCTGCAAGCACGCCGGAAAGCATAGCACCCTGAATACCCATGTCAACCGCCGGGATGTATTCCTTCGGAATCGAACCGCCGACAATTGCGTTGACAAATTCATAACCTTTGCCGGGATTCGGCTCAATACGAATTTTAACGGGTCCGTACTGGCCGCGGCCGCCGGACTGACGTGCATATTTCGTTTCGACGTCCGCATTGCCGCGAATCGTTTCTTTATAAGATACCTGCGGCTTACCGACATTTGCTTCCACATGGAATTCACGCATCAGTCTGTCAACAATGATTTCCAGATGCAGCTCGCCCATGCCGGCGATGATGGTCTGACCGGTTTCCTCCTGCGTATAAGCTTTGAAGGTCGGATCTTCTTCCGCCAACTTTGCAAGCGCAATACCCATCTTTTCCTGACCGGCTTTTGTTTTCGGCTCAATTGCAATTTCAATACCCGGCTCCGGGAAGTCCATGGATTCCAAAATAACCCGATGCTTTTCATCGCACAGCGTATCACCGGTCGTCGTATTTTTAAGACCTACGGCAGCCGCGATATCTCCCGCATAAACGGTATCGATATCCTGACGATGATTTGCGTGCATTTGAAGGATTCGGCCGAGTCTTTCGCTTTTTCCTTTTGTTGAGTTGTAAACAGTTGAACCCGCAGCAATCTTACCGGAATACACACGGAAGAAGCAGAGTTTTCCAACAAACGGATCCGTTGCAATCTTGAATGCCAAAGCCGCAAACGGTTCGTCATCCGAAGCATGGCAGTCGGATTCTTCGCCGGTTTCCGGATTTGTACCCCTGATCGCCGGAATATCGGTCGGCGCAGGCATGTAATCAACGATTGCATCCAAGAGCTTCTGAACGCCCTTGTTTCTGTAGGAAGTTCCGCAGCAAACCGGAACCATACGGTTCGCAATTGTCGCTTTGCGAATGGTCTTTACAATTTCTTCCTTCGTAATGGTTTCGCCGTTCAGGTACTTCTCCATCAGAGCGTCGTCCTGCTCCGCAACATTCTCAATCAGTTCCGTGTGGTACTTATTGGCAAGTTCGAGCATATCCTCCGGGATATCCTCTACTTTCATATCCTTGCCCATGTCGTCGTAATACACGTCGGCCTTCATTTCAACCAGGTCGATGATTCCTTTAAAGGTATCCTCGGAACCGATCGGAAGCTGAATCGGAACAGCGTTGCACTGCAGACGGTCCTTCATCATCTGGACAACACGATAAAAATCCGCGCCCATGATGTCCATCTTATTCACATAAGCCATACGCGGGACCTGATATTCCTCAGCCTGGCGCCATACGGTTTCAGACTGCGGCTCAACGCCGCCCTTGGCGCAGAATACGGTTACAGAACCGTCAAGAACACGAAGGGAACGCTCAACTTCTACTGTAAAGTCAACGTGACCCGGGGTGTCGATGATATTGATTCTATGGCCTTTCCAAAAGCAGGTAGTCGCGGCAGAAGTAATGGTAATACCTCTTTCCTGCTCCTGCACCATCCAGTCCATAGTTGCAGTACCTTCATGCGTTTCGCCAATCTTATGGTTAATTCCTGTATAGTACAGGATACGTTCGGTGGTAGTAGTTTTACCGGCATCAATATGCGCCATGATGCCTATATTGCGGGTTAATTCAAGTGATACCTGCCTTGGCATAGTTTCCTCCTTAAAAGTATGGAACGTTGGAATTTGAACATTACTTCACGGTATCAGACCAACATGGTCAAATTACCATCTGTAATGTGCAAATGCCTTATTGGCTTCCGCCATCTTATGCGTATCTTCACGCTTCTTCGCGGCGCCGCCAGCACCATTTACAGCATCAAGAATTTCACCTGCAAGTCTTTCTTTCATTGTCTTTTCAGATCTAAGTCTTGAATAGTTGGTCATCCAACGTAAACCTAATGTCTGTCTTCTTTCAGGGCGAACCTCGATCGGAACCTGGTAGGTAGCACCGCCGACACGGCGAGCCTTTACTTCGAGAGACGGCATAATATTCTCCATCGCTGCCTCGAAAACCTCTAAAGGATCTTTCCCTGTCTTCTCGCTGATAATGTCAAATGCACCGTATACGATTTTCTGGGCTACACCCTTCTTACCGTCGATCATTACATTATTAACAAGACGTGTTACAAGCTTTGAATTGTAAACCGGATCTGGTAAAACATCACGTTTTGCAATATTACCTCTTCTTGGCACTTTACTTCCCTCCTTCACATGAATGATATCATAGGTACTCGAAAGCGACAAACTCCCGTGGCCATTCAGAGGCGTCTTTATATATAAAGAACGCCGCTTTGCAGCCGTTCGGTTTCTGTCAATTTAAACTACCTTATTTTTTTGCTGCGCCGGCTTTCGGACGCTTTGCGCCGTACTTGGAACGGGCCTGCATACGCTGTGCAACACCTTGTGCATCAAGGGTACCACGGATAATGTGATAACGCACACCAGGCAGATCCTTAACACGGCCGCCGCGGATCATAACGACGCTGTGCTCCTGAAGATTGTGGCCGACTCCGGGAATGTAAGCACTAACTTCAATCCCGTTGGAAAGCCTGACTCTGGCGATTTTTCTTAAAGCGGAGTTCGGCTTTTTCGGCGTAGCAGTCTTAACAGTTGTGCACACACCACGCTTTTGGGGGGAATTCTGATTGATGGCTACACGCTTCTTGGAGTTCCATCCCTTTAAAAGCGCAGGAGCCTTTGCTTTGGATACAGCAACTTCCCTACCTGTATGGACTAACTGGTTAAATGTTGGCATAAGACACCTCCTCACATCAAATTTCTATATGTTAAGCGGATATATAGTATATCCGGCGTAACAACAAATTAATCTTTAAACAACTTAATCCTATCCGAAAGCAGAGCTCCGGATAGGAATTAAGCCTTCAATTAGCAAATCATCACATTTTAGTATTATAATCCTACACAGCGTCGCTTGTCAAGTCTTCATTTGCAGGCTTGATTTCCACATCGCTGTAGCATTTCATGCCGGTTCCCGCCGGGATCAACTTACCGATAATAACATTCTCTTTCAGGCCGAGCAGCGGGTCAACCTTGCCTTTAATGGCGGCGTCGGTCAGCACGCGGGTCGTCTCCTGGAAGGAAGCGGCGGACAGGAAGGAATCCGTTGCAAGGGAAGCCTTGGTAATACCGAGCAGGACAGGCGTTGCCGTCGCTTCGCGCAGGTCGGTTTCGCCCGCCTTAATGCGGTCGCGGATGATCTGATTTTCCGCCTCCAGTTCGCTCTTCTCAACAAGCGAGCTCGGCAGCAGGGTTGTATCGCCGGAATCTTCGATCTTTACCTTTTTCATCATCTGGCGGACAATAACCTCGATATGCTTATCGTTGATATCAACACCCTGCATACGGTAAACACGCTGGACTTCCTCGATCAGGTAGTCCTGAACGGCGTGGGTGCCGCTGATGGCAAGAACATCGTGCGGATTCACGGAACCTTCGGTGACTCTGGTTCCTGCCTTTATCTGCTGACCTTCCGAAACAATAATGCGGGAGCCAAAAGGAACAAGGTAAGATTTCGATTCGCCCGTTTCATGGTTTGTAATAACAACATGGCGGTTCTTCTTGACTTCCTCGAAGGACACCGTACCGGCAATCTCGCTGATGATGGCCAGGTGCTTCGGCTTACGTGCTTCAAACAGCTCCTCAACACGCGGCAGACCCTGTGTAATATCCTCCGAACTGGCGACACCGCCGGTATGGAAGGTTCTCATGGTCAACTGCGTACCCGGCTCACCGATGGACTGGGCCGCGATAATACCGACTGCCTCGCCCACGGAAACGGTCTGACCGTTCGCCAGGTTCGCGCCATAGCACTTCTTGCAGACGCCGTGCTCCGCACAGCAGTTCAATACCGAACGGATCTTAATACGCTCAACGCCGTGGCTGACGATGATATCTGCATCGTGATCGTCCATCAGCTTATCCTTGGAAACAAGAACCTCACCGGTCTTTTCATCGACGAAGTCTTCCACAAGATACCTGCCGAGAAGGCGTTCATGCAGGGTTTCAATCGCTTCTTTGCCCTCGCGGATATCATAGACTTCCAGTCCGTCCGTCGCACCGCAGTCATCCTCACGGATAATCACATCCTGTGAAACGTCGACCAGACGGCGGGTCAGATAACCGGAGTCCGCCGTACGGAGAGCGGTATCGGCAAGGCCCTTTCTGGCACCACGGGAAGAAATAAAGTATTCCAAAATGTTCAAGCCTTCACGATAGTTCGCACGAATTGGAATTTCAATGGTTTTACCGGATGTATTGGCAATCAGTCCGCGCATACCGGCAAGCTGACGAATCTGGCTCATGGAACCACGGGCGCCGGAATCCGCCATCATGAAGATCGGATTGTAGCGGTCCAGGTTTTTCTGCAGAGCTACGGAAACATCTTCCGTAGCTTTTGACCATGTATTCAGAACCGCATTGTAACGCTCGCCGTCGGAAAGCAAACCGTTCTTAAACTGGTCGTAAATCACGTCAATTTTCTTTTCGGCAGCATCGATAATATCTTTCTTTTCGGGCGGAATCGTCGCATCCGAAACGGCAACTGTAATCGCGCTCAGGGTGGAATACTTATAGCCCTGTGCCTTCACACTATCCAGAACATCTGCCGTTTGGGCCGTTCCGTGCTTCTTAATGCAGCGGTCAATAATCTGCCCGAGCTGCTTTTTCCCGACAAGGAAATCGATCTCTAACTTAAAGAGATTATCAGGGTTGGTACGGTCGACAAATCCAAGATCCTGCGGGATCGGACGGTTGAAAATCATACGTCCGACGGTTGTTTCAATCAGCCGGGAAACCTTCTCCCCGTTTATTTCAAGCGTTCTGCGAACCTTGATTTTCGCGTGAAGCCCAACAATCTTAGCGTCATACGCCATAATGGCTTCATTATAATCCCGGAAAATTTTGCCCTCTCCGGGTTCGCCGTCTTTCTCAAGGGTAAGGTAATAGGAACCCAGTACCATGTCCTGCGTCGGTACGGTAACCGGGCGGCCGTCGGAAGGCTTCAAAAGGTTTCCGGCAGCCAGCATCAGGAAGCGGGCCTCCGCCTGCGCTTCCGCGGAAAGCGGGACGTGAACAGCCATCTGGTCACCGTCGAAGTCCGCGTTATAAGCCGTACAAGCCAACGGATGAAGCTTTAATGCACGGCCCTCTACCAGCACAGGCTCAAACGCCTGAATACCAAGTCTGTGCAGCGTAGGCGCGCGGTTTAACAGAACCGGATGATTCTTAATCACAACTTCAAGCGCGTCCCAAACCTCCGGCTTTGCGCGCTCAACCGCTTTTCTTGCCGCGTTAATGTTTCCTGCCGCGCCGGTTTCCACCAGCCGCTTCATGACAAACGGCTTGAACAGCTCCAGCGCCATTTCCTTCGGGAGACCGCACTGGTACATCTTCAGTTCAGGGCCGACAACGATAACGGAACGGCCGGAATAGTCAACACGGTTGCCCAAAAGGTTCTGGCGGAAACGCCCCTGCTTACCCTTCAGCATATCGGAAAGGGATTTTAACGGGCGGTTGTTCGGGCCGGTAACCGGCCTGCCGCGGCGGCCGTTGTCGATTAATGCGTCAACAGCTTCCTGCAGCATGCGCTTTTCATTGCGGACAATAATGTCCGGAGCGCCTAATTCCAAAAGCCTTTTCAGGCGGTTATTTCGGTTAATAACGCGGCGGTAAAGGTCGTTTAAGTCAGAGGTCGCGAAACGGCCGCCGTCGAGCTGAACCATCGGGCGGATATCCGGCGGAATAACCGGAACGACATCGAGAATCATCCACTCCGGACGGTTCCCGGAAAGGCGGAAAGCCTCAACGACTTCCAGGCGCTTTAAAATACGCACGCGTTTTTGGCCGGAAGCATTCTGAAGTTCACTCTTCAATTCCTCGGAAACCTGATCCAGGTCGATTTCCGCCAGCAACTTTTTAATCGCTTCCGCGCCCATCCCGGCTTCGAAATCGTCCTCGTATTTTTCGCGCATATCGCGGTATTCTTTCTCATTGAGAAGCTGCTTCTTCTGCAATTCGCGAACATTTCCGGGATCGGTCACAATATACAGTGCAAAGTACAGCACTTTTTCCAGCATACGGGGGGAAATATCCAATATTAAGCCCATTCGGGAAGGAATGCCTTTAAAATACCAGATATGCGAAACCGGGGCGGCAAGCTCAATATGGCCCATACGTTCGCGGCGGACCTTTGCCCGTGTTACTTCAACGCCGCAGCGTTCGCAAATCTTGCCCTTATAACGGATTCTCTTATATTTTCCGCAATGGCATTCCCAGTCTTTCTGAGGCCCGAAAATGCGCTCGCAGAAAAGTCCGTCGCGTTCCGGCTTCAGGGTACGATAATTTATTGTTTCCGGCTTTTTTACCTCGCCATGAGACCATTCTCTTATTTTTTCCGGTGAAGCAAGTCCGATCTTAATTGATTCAAATTCATTAAATTCCATATTGCAACCCCATTCTCTTTATATTTCATCGCCGCTGTCAGAATTAAGGTCAAAGGGTTCATCCTTATCAAATTCATCATCGCCGTCTACATCGACATAATCGTCCGCGTCGTCAAACAGGCTTTCTTCCTCTTCTGATTCCTCAACGGAATACCCTTCCAGATCGTCTGCGACGTTGGGTTCGTCGAAGTTCTCCTCAGTAGGATTGAAGCCGATATCGTCTTCGTCGTCAAAATTCTGTTTCAGGTCGATTTCCTCGTTATCCTTATTCAGCACTTTAACATCAAGGCCAAGGGACTGGAGTTCCTTAATAAGAACCTTAAAGGATTCCGGAACGCCCGGCTTCGGAATATTCTGGCCTTTCACAATGGATTCATACGTCTTGACACGGCCGACAACGTCGTCGGATTTCACCGTAAGGATTTCTTGCAGAGTATAAGCGGCACCGTAAGCTTCCAGCGCCCAAACTTCCATTTCGCCGAAACGCTGGCCGCCAAACTGTGCCTTGCCGCCCAGAGGCTGCTGCGTAACCAGAGAATACGGACCGGTTGAACGCGCGTGGATCTTATCATCAACAAGGTGGTGCAGTTTAAGGTAATACATAATGCCGACGGTAACCGGATTATCGAAGAATTCTCCGGTACGGCCGTCCCTCAGAATGGTTTTGCCGTCTTCACTAATGCCGGCCTTTTTTAAGCACTCAACGATGTCGTCTTCGTGGGCACCGTCGAATACCGGGGTCATAATCTTCCAGCCCAGCGCTTTCGCGGCGTAGCCCAGATGAACCTCCAGCACCTGGCCGATGTTCATACGGGAAGGAACGCCCAGCGGGTTCAAAACGATATCAAGCGGCGTGCCGTCCGGCAGATACGGCATATCCTCCACAGGAAGGATACGGGAAACAACACCCTTGTTACCGTGGCGGCCGGCCATTTTATCGCCGACGGAAATCTTACGTTTCTGGGCAATATAGCAACGGACAACCTTATTGACACCCGGGCTTAATTCGTCGTGACTGTTCTCGCGGGTAAATACTTTTACATCGACAACGATACCATATTCGCCGTGCGGTACGCGAAGGGAGGTATCCCTCACCTCTCTGGCCTTCTCACCAAAGATTGCACGCAGCAGGCGCTCTTCCGCGGTCAGCTCCGTTTCGCCCTTCGGTGTTACCTTTCCGACAAGGATATCGCCGGCACGCACTTCCGCGCCGATGCGGATAATGCCGTTTTCGTCCAGATCATGCAGAAGGTCTTCGTTCACGTTCGGAATATCGCGTGTGATTTCTTCCGGCCCCAGCTTTGTATCTCTGGCTTCAATCTCATATTCCTCAATATGAATGGAAGTATAAACGTCGTCGCGAACAATTTTTTCACTAATCAGAACGGCGTCTTCGTAGTTATAGCCTTCCCAGGTCATAAATCCGATCAAAGCGTTTTTGCCAAGGCTGATTTCTCCGTCCTTGGTCGCCGGGCCGTCGGCAATAACGGAACCGGCTTCCACCCTCTGGTTTACGTCTACGATCGGAACCTGATTAATACATGTCCCCTGGTTGGAACGCATAAATTTAATAATATGATAAGTGTCAACCGTACCGTCGTCGCAGGTAATCCGGATTTCATCCGCGCTCACGCTGGAAACAACGCCGGAGTGTTTGGCGATAACGCATACGCCGGAGTCCACACCGGCCTTGTATTCCATGCCGGTACCGACAATCGGCGCTTCTGTCCTAAGAAGCGGAACCGCCTGCCGCTGCATGTTGGAACCCATCAGGGCACGGTTCGCGTCATCGTTTTCAAGGAACGGAATCATTGCCGTAGCAACGGAAACAACCATACGAGGCGACACGTCCATGTAGTCCGCTTTTTCACGTTCAATTTCAAGGAATTCGTCACGGTAACGGGCATTAACCTTGGAATTCTTAAAGCGGCCTTCCTCGTCAAGGGGTTCGTTCGCCTGTGCAACAATATAATCGTCCTCGACATCCGCCGTCATATAAACGACCTCGTTCGTTACACGGCCGGTCTTTTTGTCCACGCGGCGGAACGGCGCTTCAATAAAACCATATTCATTAATTCTTGCAAAAGTTGCAAGATAGGAAATCAAGCCGATATTCGGGCCGTCAGGCGTTTCGATAGGGCACATGCGGCGATAGTGGCTGTAGTGAACGTCACGGACTTCGAATCCGGCGCGGTCTCTGGACAAGCCGCCGGGGCCCAAAGCAGAAAGGCGGCGCTTATGCGTAAGCTCGGCAAGCGGATTTGTCTGATCCATGAACTGCGACAGCGGTGAAGAACCGAAGAATTCTTTGATCGCCGCCACAACAGGCCGGATATT
>JAAYWU010000190.1 GCA_012516295.1 Clostridiales bacterium
ATATATTATCAGCGTCGATATAGGCGACGACGAAATCACCATTCACGCCGTGAGCGATCCGGCCGAAAATGATAAAAGTCGCCAGTTAAAAACTGACGACTTGGACACGCATGGTTGCGGAGGCAGGATTTGAACCTACGACCTTCGGGTTATGAGCCCGACGAGCTACCGGACTGCTCCACTCCGCGATATTTACTTATGCGTTCTTACTAAGCCAATCCGCATGACCTCGTTTAGAGTGCCTTAATATAATAGCATAGGTACGCTTATATGTCAACCCCCTTTTTTAATATTTCTATCTCCCACACGATCACGACTCCTTTTTCTAAAACTGCATGATCCACACATGCACATTATTACTACTATTATCTCGTATTTTAGAAAGATTTCCCCACGTTTTATAATAGGCCGGGGAGGAACCTCGCCTTGAGATTCCTCCCCAATTCCATATGTTAATAGCTGTAATGTATGTTTTGCTTGTATTCCTCATAGATCTTTCGGTTAAGCTCGTCTCCGCCATCCACATTTGCACTATAAAAAATCGGCGGGGTTTTCAGCCCTGCATCCACTAACGCCTGTGCAGTTGCCGCAACAATTGAATTCAATATCGACGCGCCAATTACGGTTGATGTCGGGCTTACTTTCTGTTCGATTCCCTTAATGGCAACACAGGCATCGCCCTTTTCACCATGGTTGTCAATGACGATATCACTCACTTCGTACAGTTTTTTCCCCGAGGGATGTCTGGATGTTACCGACTTTGAATAGCTAAGATTCGTAATGCAAATAAGAGTAGTATTCCGTTTTTTTGCCTCCATTGCCACTTCAATGGTTACCGGGTTCCTGCCGGAAACGGAATGGACAATCAAGACATCGCCAGCCTGCATTGGTGTTTTCTGCGCAAGGAGTGTACCGTAGCCTACCAGCCTTTCCATTTTGCTGGTGTGCGTAACGGGGGAAGTATCCAACATTACCTCTCTCCCAAAAATCGGATTGATTACCACCAATCCTCCGGCGCGGTAGAACATCTCCTGCGTCAGGATACCAGCATGGCTTGCACCAAAAACGTAGACTGCATGTTTTTCCAGTACGGCTTTTGTCAGCACCGCCACCGCATTTGCCATTGACGCCGATTCCTTCATTTCCACAGCGTCAATAAGCCGCCGGATTTCACGAAAATACTGAAACTGCATGATTAAAACACCGCCAGAAGTTTATCGATTAGATTCGCAAGAATGCCGAAGAGAGAAAGATCGTTGCCTCCGAAAATCAGCATCCAATTCTGAATGGTACCGGAATACATAACGGCGGAAAAGCCGACCAAGCCAACCATTACAACGGACGCAACGGCTGTTCCTACAATACATCCGCGCAGTCCTCCCTGTCCTTCGCCGATAACCGCCGCCGCGCCGCATTCAAAGAAAGAAGTGATGACCAGCGGAATCAGCATAAGATGGAATACATTTGCCGTGTTGCAGATTAAGACGAGGATTGTCGATGTTATGATCGCAGTAACAAATCCGATTAGGACCGCATGCGGCTTGTAGTTGAATATAATCGGAGAGTCAAAGGCCGGAATCGCATTGGGAACAAGCTTATCCGAAATTCCCTTAAAGGCCGGAACAATCTGATTGATGAGCATGCGCACACCCTGCAGCATTACAATAAGTCCTGCGCCGAAGTTCAGCCCCTGATTAACAGCAGTCATAAACAAATTCTGGTCCTTCGCAACGGAAGAAGGAACCGCAAGGCCTACCGCAATAAACATAACAAATATGACAACCGCGCCGGTAATGGAAATCTCACGGAAAAATGAAAGTCCCTTTGGCAGCGCCAAGCTTTCCGTAGATTTTTCCTTATTCCCTACTTTTCCCGCTACAAAGCCGGAAATCAGGCTTAAGATACCCGTTGGGTGACCCAATGTAAAGGATTCGTCGCCGGTAACCGCAAAAACATATTTACGAAGCAGCCATGGCATAACGGACCAGTAAAGAGCGGAAAAAACTGCACTAATGCCGATCAGCGCCGGCCCTTTGAGCCCTGCTTCCACACCGGCAGCCACAAAGATGAACGGGAACCACCAAAGCATATGGCCGGTTAGGAATATTGTCTTAATCGGCGTAAACCTTGCAATCAGCAAATGCAGGAGGAGACCTATAAACATAGCCAGCCCGACATCGCCGCCGTAAGTGCCGGTAAACGTCACATCGTTCAGTCCTTCCGCGGTACCGCTGCCGGCACCGGAGAGTATCTGAAACGCGGAATTAATCGGCGATATGGAATTTACCAGCATGCCTACGCCCGCATTCAAAATTAACATTCCAAATGCCGCAAGAAGGGTTCCTTTTACAATTTCTGTAAATGGCTTTTTTTGTAAAATGAGACCAAGCATCGCAATCAACCCAAGCAAAACCGGGGGATTGCGCAAAATATTCGTTGTAATGAAATCCATCATGAATTATACCCCCTTTATATCACTCAAAAACTTTTCAAAAACTTCCTTTACTTCCGCTAAATCCATATACTTCTTTACACTATAAATGGGTACGGTACACGAACCTTTCAATTCGCCGGCTAATTCCGCGCTTGTGAAAATGGCGTCACATTGTGCTCCGCGGGCTGAATTAATATCCGTTGTTTCCACCTCGCACGCAACACCCATCTGCTTGCAAACCCTGTCCAGACTCATCTTTAAAATCATGGACGACCCGCAGCCAAAACCGCAAACTGCAAAAATTTTCATTTAATACAACTCCTTAATAATTATTTTTTACATGTTTCGAAGGAGAGCCGCGCCAGAACCTGCCGCGGGAATGACTTAATACCGGTTGATCAAATCGAGAATTTCATCCCTATCCCCTTTGCGGAACAATTGAAGATTTTCCCGTTCGCTCAGAATATCGGAAAGATTTGCAAGTGCATCCAAATGAGAGGAAGAATCGACCGTTGCAAGCACTAAGAACATATTTACCGGATTTCCAACCAAATCGACCTCCTCTTTTACAACCAACAGCGACATGGCAAGCCGGTTCACCCGGCCATCCGGCTTTGCATGCGGTAGCGCAAAATAATCGTCGAGAACGATATACGGGCCAAAACGATTCACGCTTTCAATCATGGCATCCACATAAGGCGGTTCGATGGAATGGTCATCCAAAAGGGGTTGAGCCGCCAGCCGTATTGCCTCCTGCCAATTATCTACATGCTGGGTTATTTGAATTCTGTTTCCATAAATAAGGTCTTTGAGCACAGGATTTTTTTCCTCCTTGTTTTCTTGTAACCGTGGGTAAATCAGCCTGCTTAAATTTTTACGAAGTTGATCTTCATCGAAGATATCCGCGCTTTCACGAATGACATTCATGAGCAATTCAACATCATACGTGTAGGAAAACCCGGAAAAATCAAGCAATTTATCCATGATGTGCTGTATGTCCATTTTTGTAAGAATCGGATTGACAACCATCACATTTTCATAGCCCGGCAATTCAATCGTAGAAATGATATAGTCATAGCTTCCGGTATAGTGGGGAAGACTGCTCATCGCAATGGTATCCACGACTTCTACGACTGGAATATATTTATAAAGCTGAATTTTTAGTGTTTTCGAAACCATCAATCCATTCGGGCAAACGAGAAGCACTCTGTTTCTGCGCACTCCGTTGCTCCGGCTGCCGGAAAGATATCCACCGAAATAGGCTGTAATGTATCCGATTTCTTCATCGCTCATATTGATCAGTTCACGGAACTCTTTCCCGTTTTCATGAACGACCGAACGAACAATTTTGTAAAGCGAGCCATGCTGCACATTGATTTCGGAAAGGCAGGGGTTGTTTACCGGAAAATGAAACTTAATGCGGTAGTAGGACGAGAGCAGATGCCGCTTAATATTCTCTTTGAATTCCTCTTTTGACTCCAGAGTGATCGCCGTTCTGGACTCAAATTTTTCAATCAAACAGTCTACGTAACGGTCAATCCGGCTGTCATCCACCTGATGGTTCCAGCTGGGAAGGGAAGCAATGTAAGCGGCGAGATACTGCCGTTCATGCAAGTTCTCCGTATCGATTAAAGCGGAAAGCGCATGGAAGTAAGAGAATTCCTCTGCTTCGGCGAAATCGCTTCCCGCCTGCACAAAATGCCTTTGCGCGATCCTGCGGTTTACAAAAGCGAGAAACACAGAAAGGTTCCCAAGGGAATAGTCCGTCAACTGCAGGTTCTGGTCTTGGTTAAACGCAACAACCTGCGGTGAAATTTGGCTGATAAGGTCCACATTTTCCTGCATAAGCGCCAGATAAAGCTCTCGGATTTTTATTTCGCTGCCCAAAACAGAATATTGCGGTTTCGTCCGAAGGGAAAGCCCTTTCCCCTTTAACAGGCGCTTGATCTCTTCCATATCGCTGATACAGGTGTTTTTGCTCATTCCCATCTCATCAGCGAGTTTTTCAAGCGTGAAAGGTTCTTCGTCCAAAATCTTACCGAGGATATAATTCTGTCTGCTGTAAACCGCATAAGGGTCAACCGGGCCCGCTCCGCTGATAAATTTTCGCAGGGCGTTGTAATTGCCAATGCAGGCAAATTTCTGCCCGATTCTTCGGATTTGGCCGCAGCCTTTAATCTGGTGGTTAATGCTTTCAATATCATAATACAATGTTCTTTTTGAGATTTTAAACGTATCAAGAAGCTTCTCCAACGTCGCACCGTTGTTGTTAAAAATAAAACTTAAGATATTGCTCTCCCTGTTTTTCATAAGCCTTCTTTCCATCAGCCAAATAGTGACTGTAACCCTCTTTCTTTATTATATTGGATTGATAATAAAGCTCAATACCAATCTATTGCACACGTATTGCACAAGAACTATCGAAACAAAAAAATCGATTTGGGTATTCTCCATAGATTTCATGAAATAATTATGAATGAAATAGCATGGTGCGTACCCCAAAAAACGAATCCACTTTTCTTCATAAAGAATAAGCGCAAGCCGCCGAATGGGCGGCTTGCGCTTTTAAAGAGTATTCGGATTTATTATAGCCGAAACCGGAGCACCTGAATGTTCTCTTAAAGATTTTGCTCAAAATACTTTTTCAGTTCGTCTGCAGCCTTCTCTTCATCCGTACCTTCCACGGTAACAGTAATCGTTTCATCCTGCTTAACGGCAAGACTCATAACGGAAAAGATTTTTTTCGCATCCGCCGTTTTGCTTCCCCCTTTATCAATTTTTATTGAGGAGGCATATTGGGCCGCCTGCTTAACAAGCAACCCTGCCGGACGAGCGTGAAGTCCGTCCGGATCCGTTATTTTGTAGGTAAACGTCTTCATTTAAATCCCCTGCCTATCAACATTTTTCGGAGTTTACGACTCCTTTATAAATCATAACATAATCCCCACTCTTTGCAAGAACATTTCTCTGCACAGGTTTTGCACAGGCAGGAAATCGTTACTTCCCGCATGCTGAAGGTGTTTGCGCGGCATGAAAAAAGCCCGTTTTCTTTAAGAAAGCGGGCCTTATTTAAGCATTTCAATTTCACAAATACTTTTTTGCTCAAATTTACTTTCTGGGTGCTATGCGCAGATAAAACGTCAAAAAGATTCCCACCATCAGGCATAGGACAGTTGTAAGCATCCCGATAAAAAACGTGGGCATCTGATTCCCAATCACATAGATATTGCGGTCGCTGTGGTTGGAATACGACGGCTGCTGAACGGCTGTCTGTATCGCCTGCTGATCGTCCTGTCCGGCTTCGGCGGGTACTGCGGCGGCAGACTTTCCTGCCTGTTTTGTTTGCCTCGTCTTTACGCTGTTCTCTTTCTTCTGTGCTTTCTGATTCTGACCGGAAGCTTTCCCCTTTGGCAGGGTCCCGCTTTCGGGCTTGTCCGGCTCCCCATCGGAAACGGGCACCGGTTTTTCGCCGCGGAAAACCGTTATAACATACTCGGTCTTTACCTTTTTATTGGCCGACGTTACCGTCGCAATAATAGGCGTTGCCGTCCCCGCTTTATACAAGGACTTCCGGTTAATCCGCACCGTACCACCGTCCCGTGCGGAAGCGGAAAACTCGACGGAATTTACATGGCTGTCCACATACAATTTGTATTTATAGATATCGGGAGAAAAGGGAGGAATCAGCTCGCCCTGATAGGGCTGGAGCGAAGCAAGCGAGGCTTCATCGGAAGGCTCTTCCTTCGGGGGATTCACAACCGCCGTCAAAGTTTGGTTAACGGAAACATCAAGACGCATTGCATTATAATTGCAAACGTCGTTAATGTGCGCCCCTATATTTGCTTTTCCCGCCGGCGCATTGTTCTTTACCTGAAAGACAAACGACAGAATATTCCCGGAAAGCTCCGGCGCCGTTGGATGATCCACATTGCAGACATAGACACTGCGGATGGGATTCCCCGTACTGTTGGTGTACATGGTGCCGCTTTTAATCTGTGCCGACGTTTCTGTGCGTACAAAACTGAACACCGCGGCATCATAGTCAATCGCCATACGAAAGCCCGCAGCGGTATCAGCCGTCTGGTTTGCAATAAGCTGTACCTTTATAAAATCACCGGCGGACACAGACGATTTATCCAGGCTATATGTAAAAT